>JAJPZF010000213.1 GCA_021204545.1 Prevotellaceae bacterium | reverse complement strand
TGTTCTCGCACATACGCTCGTAGAGCTTCTGCCTGTCCTCGGCGAGGTGCATGTCGATGAAGTCCACCACGATGATGCCGCCCATGTCCCTTAGGCGCAGCTGGCGGGCAAGCTCGTCGGCGGCCCCGAGGTTGACGTCGAGCGCGTTGGCCTCCTGCCCGTCGAGCGCCTTGGAGCGGTTGCCGCTGTTCACGTCCACCACGTGCAGCGCCTCCGTGTGCTCGATGATGAGGTAAGCCCCGTGCTTGTAGGTGACGGTCTTGCCGAAGGATGCCTTTATCTGGCGTGTGATGTCGAAGTTGTCGAAGATGGGGAGCTTGCCTTTGTACTGCTTCACGATGCCCGCCCTCTCGGGTGCGATGAGGTGTACGTAGTCCTTCACCTCGTGGAAGATGCTCTGGTTGTCAACGTAGATGTTCTCGTACGAGGGGTTGAACAAGTCCCTTAGCATGCCCACGGCCCGGCTTGTCTCCTCGTAGATGAGCGTGGGCAGCTCCTTGGCCTTGAGTGCCTTGTTCATCATCTCCTCCCACCTGCCAAGCAGGACCTTCATCTCGTTGTCCAGCTCCGCCACTCGCTTGCCCTCGGCCACCGTTCGCACTATCACGCCGAAGTTCTTGGGCTTTATGCTCTCTATTATCTGCTTTAGCCTTGCCCTCTCGGCCGGGGTCTTTATCTTGGAGGAGACTGACACCTTGTCGCCGAAGGGCACAAGCACGATGAGCCGCCCCGGGAAGGATATCTCGCAGCTGAGCCTCGGGCCTTTCGTCGAGATAGGCTCCTTGATTATCTGCACCAGCAGCTCCTGCCCCGGCTTCAGGACGTTCTGTATGCTGCCGTCCTTCTCCAGCTCAGGCTCTATGTGCGCCTTGCCGATGGGGAAGAGCGTCTTCCTGTTGCTTAGCGCCTGCTTAAGGTACTTTGCGTAGGTGTTGAACTGGAGGTTAAGGTCGAGGTAGTGGAGGAAGGCGTCCTTCTCGTGTCCCACGTTGACGAAGCAGGCGTTGAGCCCCGGCATCAGCTTCCTCACCTTCGCCAGATACACGTTGCCCACGTTGAAGGAGGCGGCTTGGCACTCTTCCTGGTACTCCACCAGCCTCTTGTCCTCCGTCAGTGCAATGGATATCTGCTTGGGGTTTGCGCTAATGTACAGTTCGCTCGTCATAGTGTAGGTTCTGTTAGGAGTGAGTGATACGCCCGCCCGGAGGTTGCTGCCAGCCTCCCGCAAGCGCTTGTTTAAAGAGCGTTGTGACCCATAGCGGAGCAACGCAATGCCGAGTGCAGCTTATGGCATTGCTGCCCTATTGGTCGCAACGCTCCCTGTGTAACGGCTCGGCCTTACTTGCTCTTGTGCCTGTTCTTGCGCAGTCTTTTCTTGCGCTTGTGGGTAGACATCTTATGTCTCTTCTTCTTTTTTCCGTTTGGCATCTCGTTATAGTCTGGTTAGTGTTTCTTGCGCTTTTGACGCACAAAGGTAGTGCAAACGAGAGCAACAAGCAAGGAAAACGAAGTTTTTCCTTGCTTGTTGCCGAGTGCGGCCTTGACCTTCGCCGAAGGCCAAGGTGGTCTTTTTGAGCCAATGTGCTGACGATAGGCGGGGAAATTTGGCGGTGGCGGCTCTAATCAGCCTTTCCTTGGGGCGTGTGCAGTATCATTGAGGTGGCGCCGATGGTGATGATCGAGCCGTCCTCGATTGTTATCCTGTCAGAGGCTCTGAGCAGCTCGCTGCCGAGGTAGGTGCCTGTCAGGCTGGGAGCGTCTCTAAGCGCGTAGCTTAGTCCCTTTGGTGTGCGGCTGACGGTGATGACGCAGTGCCTTGTGTCCACGCTCGGGTCGGCTGTCTCTATCGGGGTGTTCACTGTTGTGCCTTGGATGTATCGCCCAACGACGTTGTCGCCAAGCCTCAGGGGCAGCACCTGCTTGTAGTGGAACACGTTCTCTATCACCACGAGGCTGCCGCACTCCGCCTCCCTCTCCTCCTCTTCGAAGGGCTCTTCCTTGTGCGTCGCCCTGAGCTTGCTCACGCCTATGCGTATGGAGAACTGCTTCTTGCACTGCGGGCATTGGAAGACGAGCTGCTGCCCGTCGGTGTATTGCCTCTCGTCGAAGGTGATGAAGTTGTCGCAGCGGGGGCACTTGACACGTTTCATGGCTCTTCGGGCTTCCTACTTGCTCTCGTACACCCAGGCGTAGAAGTACTCGTCGCTGAGCCTGTGCAGCTCCCTTGCCGCTTTGCTGGCTTCCTCGGCGGTGTCGTAAGCCCCCACCACCACTCTCAGTATCTTGCCTTCCATCAGGCGGGGAGAGTCCAGCCCTCTCTGCTGCAATATCTGCACGTAAGCCTCGGCGTTCTTGCGGGAGACTGCGCTTGCCATCACGATGCAGTAGCGGGGCTCTGCCGGAGTCTCTTGCGCGTCTTGGGCTTCGTCCGCACGGTCCTCCGCCTTCGCCTCGGCTGGCTGCGGCTCTGGCTTAGCAAGTGTTTCCTCCGTCGTCGCCTTAGGCGTTAGCGTGAAGCTCTTTGGCAGGAAGAGGCTGCTTGCGCTTGCCTGCTCGTTGGCCGGCATACCAGTGTTGCCCTTTGGCTGGCTTAGCCAGAGGAAGAGAGCCACGGCCACGCAGGCTGCCGCGGCGTAGGCGGCGAGGCGCTTGCTTATGCTTATGGTGATGTGCCTCGAGTCGGTCTTGATGACCGGGGTCTTCCTGCGCTCCGTCTCCCTGATGTGCACGGTGTCGAGGGCGTAGTAGTCGGGGGTGGTCACGCCTGCCTGCGAGGGCGTGAAGCTCATGTTGCCCTCCTCGCCCGCGAACGTGCCGAGGCTTCCCAGCTCAACGTAGCCGCTGTCGGCAAGCGTCTCGGAGAAGTCGCTCAGCCAGAGGCATAGCTTGCCCGCTGCCTCTTCCTCCGTGATGGAGTATATGCCGGCGATGCTTCGGGCGAGCCCCTCGTCCGCCTGCCTCGAGGCGTCGAAGCTCACTTGCCTGCGGGGCGGCAGGAGCGTCTCCTCGATGGCGTCGTAGCACGACGGGCAGCCCTCTGTCAGGAAGGTGCCAAGCCCCGGCACCGTGACGCTCTCGCGCCTGAGCAGCAGGTACTCTATGCAAAGTGAGAACTCGTTCACGGACGCGAAGATAGTCATTTTGGCTTGCTTTTTCTCTATCTTTGCCCCGCGGGACAATATAATTATCACTATGGACTACATCAAGACTTGTATTGAGGGTGTCTTCGTGCTCGAGCCCAAGGTGTTCGGCGACGAGCGGGGCTACTTCATGGAGACTTGGCGGAGGGATGACTTCGAGCGTGGCATAGGGCGTAGCGTCGTGTTTGTGCAGGACAACGAGTCGATGTCCTCGCGTGGAGTGCTGCGCGGGCTTCACTATCAGCGTGGCCTGGCCAGTCAGGCTAAGCTCGTTAGGGTCGTCTCGGGGTGTGTGCTCGACGTGGCTGTCGACTTGCGGCGGAGCAGCCCCACGCTCGGGAGGCACGTCGCCGTGGAGCTGAGCGGGCGGAACAGGCGGCAGCTCTTCATCCCCCGCGGCTTCGCGCACGGCTTCCTCGTCGTGAGCGACGAGGCGGTGTTCGCTTACAAGGTTGACAACGCCTACGCTCCCGAGGCGGAGTGCTCCATACGCTTCGACGACCCGCGGCTCGCCATCCCCTGGCCCATCCCGCGGGCGGAGATGACGCTCTCCAAGAAAGACCTCGGTGGCGTTCCCTTCGCTGAGGCCGCGCTCTTCGACTAAGAGGGGCCGTGACGCCTATATAACAGGCTTCAGACAACCCCTTGCGAGGGGTTCGGTTGAACCCCTTGCGAGGGGTTCGGTTGAACCCCTTGCGAGGGGTTGCCTGGCGGCTTCGATACCGTCGCTATGACTCCAGTATTTGCGAGGCGTGGTCCTTCACCTTTATCTCCTTGGGCGTGATAATGTGCTCAATGGCGCCGCTGTCCGCGTCGATGATGAAGGTGGTGCGGAGCGTGCCCATGTACGTGCGCCCGCACATCCTTTTCTCTCCCCACACGCCGAAGCGCCTGGCAAGCTCAGCCTCAGTGTCGGCCACGAGCGTGAAGGGGAGGCTGTTCTTCTCTATGAACTTCTGGTGCTGCTTGGCGGTGTTGACGCTCACGCCGACGACCTCGTAGCCCCTCGCCTGAAGGCTCTGGTAGTTGTCCCTGAGGTTGCACGCCTGCGAGGTGCAGCCCGGTGTCATGTCCTTGGGGTAGAAGTAGAGGGCGAGCCGCTTGCCCCTGAAGGCGCTCAGCCTGACCTCCTGCCCGTTCTCGTCGAGCCCGAGCAGCTCGGGCGCTTTGTCTCCGATGTTCATAGTTCTAATGATTGTTTGTTGGATGTTGTTGTCATTGCCCCTCGTAGGCACCAGCGTCGGGAGCTCCGTCTGCAAGGCGGGAGTTACCCTTGCGGTCGAGGGGGTATTGCTTGGCGTACTCTTCATCTGCGAGCCCGCGGATGGCGCTGAGGCTGTCGGGCGTGAAGTCGTAGAGGAAGGCGTAGGTGTCGAAGAGGGTGAAGTTGTCCTTGCCCGAGACGTCGAGCGAGTCGGTGTCGTAGACTATGCCTTGGAAGCGCTCCTGGTCCTGCGACCTTTCGGTGCGCAGCAGGCAGCTCTTGAAGAGGTAGTCGCAGGGGCTGCCCTCCTCCTCGGCTATGCTTCCCATGATCACGTCGTCGGCGTAGCCGGTGATGACGCAGTTGACGAAGCGGCACCAGAGCAGTGGGTAGTCTTCGCCGTCGGCTTGGTTGGCCATGTACAGGGCGTCGCCGCGGGCTGAGGTGAAGGGGTAGAACTGAGCTATGGTGCAGTGTATGAAGGTGTGCGCCCCGCCGAGGATGTGGAGGCAGTCGCCCAGCGTGTTGCTTATCTGCGTGCCTGTGACCTCGGTGACGCAGTGCTTGAGCCAGAGGCCGTCGCCCCCTATGTTGTGCACCACGCAGTCGCTGAGGCGGAGCAGGGGGGAGGAGGTGTCGTCGAGTGAGGTGCTGTCGCAGAGGATGCCGTAGTCGCCCCCGTGTATGTCGCACTGCGTCAGCTCGTTGCCCGTCGAGGAGGCGAAGAAGTGCAAGCCACCCCAGCGGTTGGGCGTGTTGTCGTAGGGCAGGTAGGAGAACATATAGTCGGTGCGGTCGCCTCGGAACGTGACAGGCTTATCCAGTGTGCCGAGAGCCTTTAGCGTGCCGCGGACGAGGAGCGAGGTGCTGTCGTGCAGCATAAGCGTGCAGCCCTCTGGCAGGGTGAGCGTGGCCCCTTCGCTGACCACGAGTGAGTCGTAGACAAGGTAAGGGCGACGCGCGTCGAGCGTCTCGTCGTCTGTTATCACCTCTCCCTTAAGTATTATGACGTCCATCCCTTGGGCAGTGAGCGTGACGCTCTGCCTCACGCCCGAGGCGAGGGTGAACACCAGCTCGTCCGTGTAAGGCTGTATCTCGTCGCTGTCAGTCTCTGGCAGGTTGACGGCAATGCGCACGTAGATGCTGTCCTTGCCGTACACCTCGAAGTCCTCGCCCCTTCCCTCGTAGAGGTACTGCCCGTCGACGTTGACCATGAAGGGCGACGCCGCCCCCTCGGCAAGCTCCACGCTCTCTATGCGCAGTCCGCTGCTGTTATGGTTGAAGGCGATGAGCGTGCGCTGCGTTGAGCCTTGCCCCGTGATGACCGTGTCGAAAGCCACGGTGTCGGCGGAGAAGGTGAGCCTCGCCGAGGTGGAGGTGGTCCACTTGTCGTAGTCGTCGCAAGCCGTGAGGGCGAGCAGGGCAAGCGCTATATAATAATAAAGGTGTCGCCTCATCAGATGTTCTCCAGGATGGCAAGCAAGTGCCGCCACACCATGTCGACGGTGGGGATGAGAAGCTTCTCGTCGGGGGAGTGAACGCCTCGCAGGGTGGGGCCGAAGCTTACCATGTCGAGCCTCGGGTACTTCTCGCTGAACAGTCCGCACTCCAAGCCAGCGTGTATGCCTCTCACTACTGGCTCCTTGCCGAACAGCCGCTTGTACTGCTCCACCGCCACGCTAAGGAGGTGGCTGTCCGGGTTCATTTTCCAGCCGGGGTAGCCTTCGCCTGTCCACACCTCTGCCCCAGCGAGGCGGAACACCGCCCCGACGGTGTTGCTCATGTTGAGGCGCGCGCTCAGGAGGCTGCTGCGCTGGCTGCTCGTTATCTCTATCGTCCGTGTCTCAGCCCTCAGGTGAATGCTCGCGAGGTTGGTGCTTGTCTCCACAAGGTCTATGTTCTGCGACATGCTGAGCACCCCGT
>JAJPZF010000224.1 GCA_021204545.1 Prevotellaceae bacterium | reverse complement strand
CACCTAAGCGCAGGCCTTGCGCCCCGCCTAAGCCGAAGGCGGCCGCCCCCGCCTTCTCGCGCAATAAAAAGAAGCCTTTAGCCGTTTAACGGGTACAACAAGACAAGCCAATGAAACGCATACTCATCTACCTCTCGCTCGCGCTCGCGCCGGCTTTCTGCCTGGCGCAAGCCATCGGCTCGTGGCAGGTATACCCCTCCTACTGGATAGCGACGCAGAACCTCACCGTCGGCTCTAAAGTCTACGGCCTCATGAACGGCAACCTGCTCTGCTACGACACCGACGACACCTCCGTCCGTCTCTACGACTGCCTCGACGACCTCAACGACACGCACATCAGCCTCATCGCCTACTCCTCGGAGGCGCAGCGCCTCATCCTCGTCTACGACAACGGCAACATAGACCTGCTCGACCTCGACGACAATGTGCTGAACATCTCGAGCCTCAAGGACAGCTCCCTCTCGGACAAGGAGGTGAGCGGCGTGGCGGTCGACGGCTCGACGGCATACCTCACGACTGGCTTCGGCTTCCTCGCCGTGGACATGAAAGAGGCGGTGATACGCGACACCTACAACCTCGGGCTGAGCCTCACAGGCATACTGCCCCAAGAGGACGAGACCTTCGTCTGCACCTCTTCTGCCGTCTACGTGGCGAGCAACACAGAGAACTGGCACATCAAGGACAACTGGCAGAAGACCTCGGAGCACAGCGTCAAGGAGGTCTCTTACTCCGCCTCCGACTACAACCCTGCGGGAGGGCTCTACTGGCACAGCGACGGTGCGAACGGCCTCCTTGGCTACAGCAAGCTCAGCGACGGCTCCTACGAGCTTGCCGCTGGTCCAATACAGCCCAACAGCCCCGTGCGTGACCTCTGCTACCGTATGCACTACGTGGGCGAGCGGCTGCTCATAGCCGGAGGCATCAACACCGACTTCAGCATCTACTACCCCGCCACCGCCATGTACCTCGACGAGGACGGCACGTGGACTAACTTCGACGAGGACACGCCCGCGCAGCTATACCCGAACACCAACCACTACAACACCACCGACCTCGTGCAGGACCCGCTCGATGCCACCCACCACTTCGCCTCGCCCTACCGCTCGGGTCTCTACGAATACCGCGACGCTCAGTTCGTCGGGCTCTACAACCACGAGAACAGCCCCTTGCAGGTCATCACCTCGTACGTTGGCAACAAGCCCCAGGACTACGTCTGCGCCGTGTGCCTCCAGTACGACGCTGACGGCAACCTCTGGATGGCTAACCAGAACGCCGACACCATAGTGCGCCTCATCACCCCAGAGGGCAAGTGGCTCTCGCTCTACTACCCCGAGATCTCAGGCACGCCCAACTGCGACCAGTACCTCTTCACCTCCAGCGGCGTCAACTTCCTCGTGTGCCGACGGGTGACCAACCGCGGCTTCTTCGCCTTCACGACGGGCGGCACACTCACGACCACCGCTGACGACCAGCACCTGCTGCGGACAGGGTTCGAGAACCAGGACGGGACAACGTACGAGCCGGGGGAGTTCTACTGCCTTGCCGAAGACCTCGACGGGCGAGTGTGGTGCGGCACGAACCTCGGCCTCTTCGTCATCGACGACCCTACCCAGTTCTTCCAGACCGGCTTCCAGTTCACCCAGATAAAGATAGCGCGCGACGACGGCTCGGGGCTTGCCGACTACCTGCTCAACGGCGTGGCGGTCACATGCATCACGGTGGACGCCGCCAACCGCAAGTGGATAGGGACCGAGAGCAACGGGCTGTACCTCATCTCAGAGGACGGCACCGAGATGCTCCAGCACTTCCAGGCCGAAGACAGCCCCTTGCTTAGCGACAACGTGCAGTGCCTCGCCATCAACCCGCGGAGCGGGATGCTCATGATAGGCACAGACGCGGGGCTCTGCTCCTATATGAGCGACGCCATGCCCGCACAGGAGGAGCTGGAGAAGGACAACGTCATTGTCTACCCCAACCCCGTCACGCCAGGGTACAGCGGCGTGGTCACCATCGACGGACTTACGCAGGACGCAGAGGTGAAGATACTCACCTCGACGGGGCAGCTCGTGGCGCGCCTCAGGAGCAACGGCGGCAGAGCCACTTGGCGACCCGCTGCCACTGGCGGCAGACCCCTTGCGAGCGGTGTCTACAACGTTGTCGCGTCAACCTCCGAAGGCAAGAACGCCATAGTCACACGCATCGTCGTCGTAAGGTGACCGTTACCCTTCGCGTCGGCTCTGTAGAGACTCGCCCCGACCCCTCAGCACTTCTTGCAGCCCTCGCAGCCACAGTGGCACGAGCCGCAGCCGCAGCCCCCTCGCCCGTTCTTCTTTATGAAGCGCCAAAGGGCGAGGGCGAAGGCAGCAACGGCTACCGCAAGCAGGATATAACTCTGTATGTTCATAACAGGGATGCTATAAGGTAAACCACGAACGCCACTATCCACGCCACCACGCACTGCGTGAGGAACACTCCCAGCGCCCACTTGCCGCCAAGCTCCCGCCTCACGGTGGCTATGGCAGCCATGCAGGGTGAGTAGATGAGGCAGAACACCATCAGCGAGAAGGCTGTGGCGGCGGAGAAGAGCGTGGCTATCGACACGTCGCCAAGCAGCGTGCCCAGCGTGCCAACCACTGCCTCCTTGGCCAGCAGACCGCTCACGAGGGAAGTGATAACCCTCCAGTCGCCGCAGCCGAGGGGCCTGAACACGGGCGCCACGACGCTCGATATGCTCGCCAGTATGCTGCGCTCCATCTCCTCCGCCTCAAGCATGTGCAGCTGCCAGTCGAAGGAGCTGAGGAACCACACCACCATCGAGGCGAGGAAGATAATCGTGAAGGCTCTGACAAGGAAGTCCTTCGCCTTGTCCCACATCAGGCGGAGCACGTTCATCGGGGCAGGCATGCGGTAGTTAGGCAGCTCCATCACGAAGGGCACTGCCTCGCCGCTGAAGAGAGCCTTCCTCTGCACCATCGAGACCACGATGCCCGTCGCCACGCCTATCACGTACATGCTCGCCACCACCAGTCCTGCCCTGCGTGGGAAGAAGGCTGCGGCGAAGAAGGCGTAGATGGGTATCTTGGCGGTGCAGCTCATGAAGGGCGTGAGCATTATGGTCAGCTTGCGGTCGCGCTCGCTCGGCAGGGTGCGTGTTGACATTATGCTCGGCACGCTGCAGCCGAAGCCTATGAGCAGCGGCACTATGCTGCGGCCGCTCAGTCCTATCTTGCGCATCAGTCCGTCGGTGACGAAGGCTATGCGGGCCATGTAGCCCGTGTCCTCGAGCAGCGAGAGGAAGAAGAACAGCAGCACTATCATAGGCAGGAACGTGAGCACCGAGCCTACGCCCGCGCAGATGCCGTCAATCACCATGCTGTGAACGGGGGCGGAGATGTTCCACCCCTCAAGCACGCCGTCAAACCAGTCTATGCCCTCGTCTATCAAGCCCTCGAAGCCGTCCTGAAGCCATGCCCCCACCGAGTTGAAGGTGAGGTAGAACACCAAGCCCATTATCAAGATGAACATCGGCAGGGCAGTCCACCTGCCCGTCAGCACGCGGTCTATCAGCTTGCTCCTCAGGAACTCCTTGCTCTCGTCCGGGTGCACGACGGCTCTCTTTGCCACACGCCTTATGTAGGAGAAGCGCATAGAGGCTATCGCCGCCTGTCGGTCCAGCCCACGCTCCTCCTCCATGTCCCTGAGGATCAGCTCAAGGCTCTCCAGCTCGTTCTGCGAGAGCTTCAGTTGCTCGCGCACCAAGGGGTCGCCCTCGGCCAGCTTGCTTGCGGTGAACCTCGGCGAGATGCCTTCCCTCTGGCAGTGGTCCTCCGTCAGGTGCATTATGGCGTGCAGCGCGCGGTGTACAGAGCCTCCTTGGTCCTCGGGCGAGCAGAAGTCCTGCCTTATAGGCGTCTCGCGGTACTTCGCCACGTGTATGGCGTGCTCAACGACCTCGTCCACTCCCTGCCCCTTCAGTGCCGAGATGGGGATGACGGGTATGCCCAGCAGCTGCTCCAGCTCGTTCACGCGCACCACGCCCCGGTTGTTCTCCACCTCGTCCATCATGTTTAGGCAGAGCACCATAGGCACGTCCAGCTCCATAAGCTGCAGCGTGAGGTAGAGGCTGCGCTCCACGCTCGTGGCGTCCACGATGTTGATGATGCCGTCGGGCTTCTCGTCGATGATGAAGCGGCGGCTTATCAGCTCCTCGCTCGAGTAGGGCGAGAGGCTGTAGATGCCCGGCAGGTCGACCACCAGTGTGTCGGGATGCCCCTTTATGCTGCCTTCCTTGCGGTCCACCGTCACGCCGGGGAAGTTGCCCACGTGCTGGTTAGCCCCCGTCAGCTGGTTGAAGAGCGTCGTCTTGCCGCTGTTCTGGTTGCCCGCCAGTGCGAACGTCAGGTGCCGCTTGGTCTCGCCCCGCTCGGCGGAGCGGTCATGGAAGCGAGGGCCGTCCTCACCCAGTCCCGGGTGCTCCAGCTCGTGGCACACGTCTCTGCCGACGGGCTGAAGCTCTGCCTCGTCGTCGTATGCAGGCTTTGCCGTGAGCGAGACTGCCACGCGCTCGGCGTCGGCAATCCTCAGGGACAGCTCGTAGCCGTGAATGCGGACCTCGACGGGGTCGCCCAGCGGGGCGTGCTTCACGAGCCTCACCTCTGCCCCGGGTATTACCCCCATGTCAAGGAAGTGCTGTCTCAGGGCTCCCTCCATGCCTACCTCCGTGACGACCGCGGTCTGTCCTTTCCTTAAGTCTCTCAGTGTCATAGCGTCTGGATTTAGTCAGTTCTGTCTTTCCGTCCGCGAAGGTATGTGGCGGAACTCCTGTGCGCAACCCTTCTTGGCGATTTACCTACTTTTGGGTAAGCGCGGGTCGCTGTGAGGCCTCGCGAAAGGGGTCTACACCCCTTCAGCCAAAGGGGTCTACACCCCCTTCGCGCCCCCCAGCCGCAGGCGGCGGAGATTTAGCCCCGTTTCCTTTGCCCCTTATCCCTTTATTGATAATTTCGCGGTGCTAAATGACAAGCCTAAACGAATACCTAACTATGGAAAAGCCTACTATTCAGGAAGTTAAGGACTGGATGCGCAAGCTCTACGACACCAGTCAGAGCAACATCACGGACAAGGAGCGCAAGGACCAGGCGATGTACGCCACCATGGTGAAGCGCCCCGAGGACAAGCGTTTCATGGTGAAGATGCTCGACGAGAGCAGCCAGATAAGGGACAGCCGCAAGCTGGCCAAGCGCATAGACGAGCTCATCGCCACCTACGGCGTGCCGGAGTTCCTCAGCCCCTTCTACTCCTCCCTCTTCAAGCTCTACCACTCGCTGGGCAAGCACTTCTACCAGGTGGCCATACCTATTATTAAGTGGCAGCTCAGAAGCCAGACGAACCGCGTCATCCTCGACGAGGCGCGCCCCTCGCTCACCAAGCACCTTGCCGAGAGGGCGAAGGCCAACGTGGGGCAGAACGTCAACCTGCTTGGCGAGGTCGTGCTTGGCGACGGGGAGGCGGACAACCGCTACCACCACTACCTCGAGGCGCTCGAGCAGCCTGACATCAACTACATCAGCGTTAAGATAAGCGGCATCTACGCGCAGACCCACTCGCTCAACTACGAGGAGTCGTTCCCTGAGCTGGTGCGCCGCCTGAGTGAGCTGTACCAGAAGGCGATGGACTTCCCCTACGTGAAGCCCGACGGCACGAAGGAGTATAAGTTCGTGAACCTCGACATGGAGGAATACAAGGACGCTCACATGACTATGCGCCTCTTCAAGACCGTGCTGTCCAAGCCCGAGTTCCTCGGCTATTCGGCAGGCATCGTGGTGCAGGCTTACCTGCCCGACGCCTACGGCTTCCAAGGCGAGCTGCTCGACTTCGCCCGAGAGCGTTGCAGCCGTGGTGGCGCGCCCATCAAGATGCGCCTCGTGAAGGGCTGCAACCTCGACATGGAGACGGTCGTCAGCAGCCTTCGCGGCTGGCCCAACCCTGTGCGCCCCAACAAGACGGAGGTGGACGCCAACTACCTGCACATCCTCGAGCGCGCCCTGCTGCCAGAGAACGCAAGCGTGCTGCACATCGGCATGGCGAGCCACAACCTCTTCACCATCGCCTACGCCTACCTGCTCACGCAGAAGTACGGCACCGCCAAGACGGACTACAGCTTCGAGATGCTCGAGGGCATGGCAGACCACGTGTGGAGGGCGCAGAACCAGCTCGGCAACCACGTCATACTCTACGCACCAGTCGTGAAGGACGAGCATTTCCTCAATGCCATCTCCTACCTCGTGCGCCGTATGGACGAGCAGACAGCGCCCGACAACTTCC
>JAJPZF010000099.1 GCA_021204545.1 Prevotellaceae bacterium | reverse complement strand
CCCTCACGCAACTTATCAAAACTCTGTATTCCTATCGGGTATATCATGGCAAGCAGACTTTATCGCCGGCTAAGGTACTCTTTTAATCAAAGCGAAGCAAAGGAAAGGCGCATTAACAGCCCGAACGCCCTTCGCAACAACTCGTACGACACGTTGCGGCGACTAACTTAGCCCCTTCGGGGTTATCTCCACGACTCACCGTGACCCTTCATGGCGGTAACCGAAAGCCCCGGCTACCATACTCCTACCCCTTCGGGGGGTGGTATAAGAAGCCTCCCCCAGAGAAAAGAAGAAGCCCCGAGGCGTTGCCCCGGGGCTTCTCTATATATCAGGCTTAAGCGCTCTTACTTAACGAGCACCTTCGATACCTTCACAGTGCCGTCGGCCATCGTGGTCTTGATGATGTTGATGCCCTTCGTGAGCGAGCTTGTCTGCTTGCCGTCAACCGTGAAGATGGCTACAGCCACGGGAGCGTCAGCGCCCTCCACCTCGGCGATGGCGGTCGTCGGGTCGGTCAAAGGCTCTGTAGTGCCGAGGTACTCAAGCGTCCAGTTGCTGAAGATAGTCCAGTCAGCGTCAATGTGTCCGGTCTTCACCACGCCTATCTCAACGTCCGTGTCGTCCTCCTCAACCTGGAACTGCAAGGTGTTGTTATACAGGTCGTTCTCGAACGCGTTCTGGGCAGTACTCATGCCTGTGGGAATATACCATATTCCGTTGGCGGCGCCAGAGCCCGTGCCCTGCATCTCGTCGTAAGCCTCAGCGTCACTGATGATGCTGCACATACGTGTTGCCGTCTCTCCGGCATAGATGTCGGCGGCGTGGATAGTGTCGATGTCCATCGTGTCGGCTGCCGCCGCGTCAACAGTCTCGTTGTAGCCAGTGCCACGATAGAAGCCCTGCACGTGCAGGCGGTAATAACCAGCCGACAGGTTGTAGAGTATCTGGCTCAGGCTTGCGCCAGTCTTCTGGTTGTACAGCTCGAAGCAGTTATAGTTAGGAGCATAGGTGCCACCGTCAGCGGGATTGTCAGCTACTGTCCAGCCGAAGGAGCTTGCGGTCTCCTCATTATCAATGGTCTCCACGTAGGTCGGGTTGATGATGACTGCGGTCACGTCGGCAGGCTCATCCTCAGTGGCTTCTGTGGCGGCAGCCATGACGAGCTTGTTGTAGTCGCTCTTCATGTCGTGTATCCAGGTCTCAGCCTGCTCCACGCTCTCTACAACCTTGTCATCATTGAGCGCGGCGTCAACAGCGTCGAGCAGCTCGTAGTAGTCATCGTCAGCGTCAATCTTGTCCATGCGCACGCTGTTCGTGTAGTCATAGAGTTCCTGCAAGGCGGAGATGGTCTCCATGGAGGAGTTGGCGTAGTCGATGGCAGCCTCGAGGTCGTCTATGGCTGCCAGGCAAGCGTCAACGTCATCAGAGCTGTTGTCCACCAGGTTAGCGCCAGTCGTTATTGCCGTCTCCAGCATACTGTAGGCGTCCTCCGTGATGAACTCATTTTGCAGTGCCTCAGCCTCCTCTATCAGGCCCTCTATCGTGGAGTAGTACAGGTCAGCAGTGTTGCCGCCGTAAACCAGGCGGAACGTGTCGAAGAGTACCCAGTCGCCCGTGCTCGCGGTGCGTATGCCGAAGGTGATGTCGCCCTGCTCCCTGAGGATGATGTCGAAGCTGTTCTTGTAGTGGTCACGGTAGAACCACACGTCAGCTCCGTTCATGCCGTTAGGTATGTAAGTAGTATCATTGCCATTTATCACCGCAGCATCATCATACCATTCACCGCACGAATACAATGGCTCATCCTGAGCCTCGGCGTAGATGTCCTCCACCTTCTGGGTCTGCGTCCCGTCGGCGGTAACTGCGTAAAGCTCAGCCTCGATGCCGTTGCCATTGTCGTCACGCTCGAATGCCTGGCAAGACAGAGTGTAAACACCGACAGGCATATTCTTGATGGTCTGGCAGATGTCGAACGCTGCCTGATAAACCTCAGCGCATCCAGAGCCTATGTCCGCAATCAGTGTGCCGCCCTCAAGGGTGTTCTCGCCCTGCAGAGAGGTGCTGCCGCCCCATGCGGGAGTGGCACCGTTCGGGTCAACCGTCCATCCGGAGAAGTCGGTGTCGAAGTCGTTGTTGACGATAAGCACGCTGATGTCGCTGCCCGGCTCAACATTCTCGCTGATGTAGTTGGCTATCATCTCGCTTCCCTCCGTCTCCATGTTTGCTATATCGTCGCTCGAGAGGGCGCCGTCGTAGTAGTTGCCAGAGAGGTTCTCCTGGAACACCGACAGTTCTGCCGCCAGCTCATCCCAGCCAGAGCTGAGGCACTGGTTCTGAAGTGTGGTGAGATAATCAAGGTAGTCGGCCACGGTCTGGTACTCTTCGATGCTTGCCTTCAGTGTCTCGAGAGCAGTGTTCAGGTCTGCCGTGGCGGCCTCATATTCAGTGTCAGAGGAGCCGCTGCTTAATGTGCTCTTGGCGGAGCTGAGGGCTGTCTCATAGGCACTCTTGACTTCAGCGTCGGCGAATACCTCGCTAAGGTCGGAGTAAGTTGTCTCCGCGCCGCTTATCGTGTAGCTGAGCTCAACCTTGGAGACATCCTCTGTGTCGCCGAAGTAGAGCAGCTCGAAGTTGTCGGCTGCAATCCAGTTGCAGTTCGTGTTGAATGTGCGCAGTCCAAGTGTCAGCGTGCCTCCGTCAGTGTAGAAGAACAGGGTGACGTGCTCTGGCACTTCGTTGCCCGTTGAGAGCAGTTCCCAGAAGTCGTCGCCGCCCGTGTCGGTTGCGAAGAGCTGCACGCCCGCCTGCTCAACAGTCTCGCGCTGCTGGCAAGCCACTACGTCCACGCTCAGCATATAGGTGCCTGCAGGAGCGTCGGTGACGGTCTGGCTGAGCTGCCCGTCGCCAAGGGATTCGCTTACCGAGGTGTCGCCATACTGATTAAGCGTCCACGCCTCGAGGAAGTAAGTGCAGTTGGGGTAAGTCACCTCCCCGTCGCCGTTGACGTAGGTGTAGCTTGTGTTGGTGTATGGGCCGCCATTCTGCCAACCTATGTTAGTCGCACTGACTCCGGAGGTGAATGTGCATGTCCAGCCGATAATGTCCTCGTCGAACGTTGTGTTGGAGAGCAGGATGGTCACGTTCTTGGGGTCGTCTATCGTAGCTCCCTCCAGCACTGCCGCGTTGCGGGCCTCGATGACGTTTTCCTTGGCCTCCACCAGGTCGTCGACAGAGGCGTTGTCGTCAAGGTAAGTGGAGTTTGCCGAGCTTATGACAGAGCCGTCAATCGTGTAGTTGTTGCTCTCCAGCAGCACGTTGTAGAGGTCGAGGCGAGCCTCGTAAACCGTCATGTCAACCAGCACCCAGTCGCAGTAGTTGCCCGTGGTGCTCGGGTCGAGGAAGGCGTAAACAGCGCCTTGGTAATCGTCAGAGGGTATCGTGCCGACGTAGTCCTTGCCAGAATGCTCGGCGTAGGTGTCGTCGCTGCTTGAGATGGTGATGCGGTAGGCGGGAGAATACGCATTCCCCGTGTTACCGCTCTCGGTGATCTGGAAGTACTGATGCCCCTGCGAGCCCATGTCGATGTGCATGGCTCCGTAAAGAGAGTGCGTTCCCTTCGAGACGAGGTCGCCGGTCGTCTCGTCGTACTCGTCGTCGATGTCATCGTAGGAGACAAAGGTGTACTTGTTGGTGGAGATGTCCATGAGAGTCCAAGCCTCCACACTTTTGCCTGTCTCGTTGCCATCCTCGTCAAGAATGGGCTGCGTGCTCTTTTCGAGCTGGTAGGTGATGGCGTTGTCCCTCGAGTCGATAATAAGAGAAGTGCTGAAGGTGAACCATGTCTGGCCTCCCTGCAGGAACATGTTCTCGAGGGCACTGTTGCTGCCGTAATCCAGCATAATCTGGTAGTAGTGCCCGTCCTCCAGCGAGCCAGCCGAAATGCTCGGCAGGGTAGGCGCGGTACCAGTCCATTCCGCAAAGGCGGACACGCCCATCAGGCAAGCCGCCAACAGAGTAAGAGTTCTGTTCTTCATACGTTTAGTGGTTAAAGAATTGGTTAGTTGTTAGTTAGTTATAAGATACCTTGTTTGTTCACTTCGCAACGCAAAGTTATCAAATCTTTCCTGCGGGTGTTACTCCTACACACCCCTGCCCCCTCATATTTAAGTTTAATTAACTTTAGCGGGGGTCGGCGGGGCGAAGGAATAATCCCGAGGGGGTTGCGTTAGTCGCCGCAGGCCACGCTCGCGCAAGCGAGAGCAAAGAGCTTGCTCAATTTGCCGAGCGCCGAGAGCTGGCAAGCACTCCAAAGGGCCACGAATATCTCGCGAAGCGAGATCGCCAAAGGCAAGGCCAGGGGCTGCACAATCGTAGCCGGGGGTTGAGCGATTTGTTGGCGCAGCAAGCCCCGTTGGGGCTATCTATGGCGAACGCCTTGATCAGGGGGTTGTATAAGCGTAGCCGCAGGCGACACCCCCGGTATGGGGCAAGGACTTTGATACAGAGAAAGCCCCCCGCGAACAGTGTCCGCGGGGGGCTGACAAAAGATCACGTATGATAGAGTTATGTCTCTATTTCTTGTTGAGGGCGAGGTCAACGTTGACGGCGCAAGCCACTGAGCAGCCCACCATCGGGTTGTTGCCTATGCCCAGGAAGCCCATCATCTCCACGTGTGCGGGAACTGACGAGGAGCCTGCGAACTGAGCGTCGCTGTGCATGCGTCCCATCGTGTCCGTCATACCATAGGAGGCAGGACCTGCTGCCATATTGTCGGGGTGAAGCGTGCGACCTGTGCCGCCACCGCTTGCCACGCTGAAGTAAGGCTTGCCCGCCAGGATGCGCTCCTTCTTGTAAGTGCCGGCAACGGGGTGCTGGAAGCGTGTGGGGTTGGTGGAGTTGCCCGTGATGGACACGTCCACGTCCTCCTTCCAAAGGATGGCCACGCCCTCACGCACGTCGTCCGCCCCGTAGCAGTTGACCGCGGCGCGGGGGCCGTTGCTGTAAGGTATGGTCCTTACCACCTTAAGCTCGCCCGTGAAGTAGTCGAACTTTGTCTGCACGTAGGTGAAGCCGTTGATGCGGCTGATAATCATGGCAGCATCCTTGCCCAGTCCGTTCAGGATGCAGCGCAGGGGCTTGTCGGCTGGTCTTGACTTGTTGGCCATCTGCGCTATCTTGATGGCTCCCTCGGCGGCGGCGAACGACTCGTGCCCTGCGAGGAAGGCGAAGCACTTGGTCTCAGGGGTGAGCAGGCGTGCCGCAAGCTCCCCATGCCCTATGCCCACCTTGCGGTCGTCGGCAACACTGCCGGGAATGCAGAAGCTCTGCAAGCCCTCACCAATATACTGGGCAGCCTGAACAGCGTCCTTAGCCTTCTCCTTCAGGGCGATGGCAGTGCCAACGACGTACGCCCACTTGGCGTTCTCGAAGCAGATCATCTGCGTCTCCTCGCAGGTCTTGTATGGGTCAAGCCCTGCAGCGTCGCATATCTGGTTGGCTTCCTCCACGGAAGCTATGCCGTGCTTGTTAAGGCAAGCCAGCACTTGCTTCATACGGCGGTCTTGTGACTCGAAACTGACTTCTCTTATCATAGTTCTGTTCCTCCTTACTTATTCTTTACGTGGGTCAATAGATTTCACAGCCCCTTCCTCAGGCTTCGTGCGGCCGTAGGTGCCTGTGACGCTCTTCAGAGCCTCGTCGGCGGGCATTCCCTTCTTGATGGCGTCCATAAGCTTGCCCATGTGCACGAACTGGTAGCCGCACACCTGGTCGTCGGAGTCGAGGAACATCTTGGTGATGTACCCCTCGGTCAGTTGCAGATAGCGAGTGCCCTTCACCTTGGTGCCGTAGAGCGTTCCCGTCTGCGAGATGAGGCCCTTGCCCAAGTCCTCGAGACCAGCGCCGATGGCCAAGCCTCCCTCCGAGAAGGCACTCTGCGTGCGCCCGTAGATGATCTGCAGGAAGAGCTCGCGCATGGCGGTGTTGATGGCGTCGCAGACAAGGTCTGTGTTCATAGCCTCAAGGATGGTCTTGCCCGGCAGTATCTCGCTTGCCATGGCGGCACTGTGCGTCATGCCCGAGCAGCCAATAGTCTCCACGAGACACTCCTCTATGACGCCGTCCTTCACGTTCAGCGTCAGCTTGCAAGCTCCCTGCTGAGGGGCGCACCATCCGATACCGTGCGTAAGACCGCAGATATCCTTAATCTCTTTTGCCTGCACCCACTTCCCTTCCTCAGGTATGGGAGCCGGGCCATGGTTAGGACCTTTGGCCACGCAACACATGTTCTGTACTTCTTTTGAATAAACCATAGTGATTAGTGCTG
>JAJPZF010000027.1 GCA_021204545.1 Prevotellaceae bacterium | reverse complement strand
CCGGAGGTCAACATCATAGCTTAGAGGAAGCGTCGCAGAGGTATTACCCCTTTCGATAAAGAGGTATTACCCCTTTCGATAAAGAGGTATTACCCCTTTCGGTAAAGAGGTATTACCCCTTTCGGTAAAGAGGTATTACCCCTTTCGGTAAAGAGGTATTACCCCTTTCGGTAAAGAGGTATTACCCCTTTGGTCAAAGGGGTATTATCCTTTTTGCGAAAGGGGTCTACACCCCTTTTCCGGGGTTCTCTCGTGGCAAACGCGCCGCCTCACCTATCTCTTGAACGCCTTGAGCCTGAAGCTTGGGCAGACGCGGAAGTACACGCCGAAGCTGAACTTCGTCTCGTCGAGGCGGCGCGAGTGCGCGGAGAGCAGCTCGAAGTCGGCTCCCAGCTTGTACTGCCTCGTGAAGGCGTAGGTGTAGTCAGCCCTAAGGTAGGCGGTGCGCACTCCCCGGAGCCGCAGCGCGTCATCCACAATGCTGAGCGTCCCGAAGAAGGGGCTGCCGAAGAGGTTGGCGTACTGCTTGGGCGCGCCAACGTAGCCCGCCTCGATGGCTACGCACTGCCAGAGGGTCAGCTGTGCGGAGGCGTGGGTGGCGTAACCCGTCTGGAACGGCCAGAGGCTGCCTGACTGCTGGTAGCTAAGGAGGGCGTTCGCCTCCGCCCGTACGTGGCTTAGCGCGTGTCCCCTTGGGTCTGCGTCGAGCCTGAGACCAATGCTGGCGTTCGCCACCGTCTGCACTCCGAGGGAGGTCGTGTCCTGCTCTCCTCCGCGGTGCTGTATAAGCAGCTGCACGGGCGTCGTCCACCTGAGCCTGCCACGCTTCGGGTTCCACCTTATCTCGCTGTTCACTCCCACGGTGAACGCCTCCTGGTGCGTGTCGAGCTCGTAGATGTAGCTCTGCCAGTCAAGCCAAGCGTCGAGGTGAACCCTCTTGCGGTTAAGGAGCAGCTGGAAGCCCATCTCGGGGTCGGCGGAGAGGCTAAGCTCGGGGTTGAAGAGCGGGTATATCATCCTGTGGTTCTGCGCCCCGTAGATGTCGCCGAGCACAAGGGTGAGCGTCTTCAGTCGCGCCTCTGCGCGGAAGAAGGGCAAGGCGTGGGAGCCGCGGCTGTACTGCGAGCCTTTCCACGTCGCCACGTCGTGGAAGGCGTAGTTGGGGTACTTGCTTGCCCCGTCGTAGAAGATGGCGTATCCTCCCAGCTCAAGGTGGATCTGACTGATGGGGTTATAGGTTAGCGCGGGGCACAGGCGTACGCCCGGCAGCGTGTAGCCGTTGGTAAGACTGGAGCCGTCGTACTCGTTGTCCCTGAAGAAAGCCGTTGCGTCGACCTTAAGGCTCAGCACCTGCGTCTCGGCAGAGTCCGTGCCGAGAGGGTCGCTGAAGAGATTGTCCCACAGCTGCGCCCTCGAGCGCGTCGAGGCAAGGAGAGCGATAACGAACGGCAGCCACCTCCTCATCTCTTCCCTCCTATACCTTTATATATAAGGTACGCCACAGCGGCAAGCCCGATGAGCACCATAAGGAGCTTGACGTAAAGCTCGTAGTGTGCCACCGTAGCGTCCAGCTCGTCGTAAGGCACGACGCCAGCCAACCAGTAGCCTATCGCCGCAAGGACAGTGTTCCACACGCCCGCCCCTATGGCTGTGTAAAGGGCGAACTTGCCGAGGCTCATCCTCGCGAGACCCGCGGGGATGCTTATAAGCTGCCTTACGGCAGGCACAAGCCTGCCCACGAGCGTGGCGAGCTTACCGTGACGGACGAAGTAACGCTCAGCCGTCTCCACCTTCGCCTTGTCCAAGAGGCAGAGACGCCCCAGTCGGCTGCCTGCGAAGCTATAGACGATAGGCCTGCCCAGCCACAAGGCGAGGCCGTAGTTGACGAACGCCCCAAGCAAAGCCCCAAGAGTGCCGAAGACGACGACGAGGAAGACGTTAAGCCCTCCCTGATGGCTTGCGGCAAGGTAGGCTGCGGGAGGGATGACCACCTCGCTGGGGAAGGGTATGAAGCTGCTCTCGATGGCCATAAGGCAGACTATAACCCAGTAGTTGAGGTGCCCAAGGCACCAGGCAATGAACGGCAGGCTTTGCATATCTTGGTCAGACGAACCGCTTGCGGAAGAGCTTCTTGTTGGTGAGCTTGTGCCTCGTCCAAGCGGTGAAGTCCCACTTGGCTATGAGGTGCAGCATCAAGGGTAGGGAGAAGTAAAGCCTCGGCTCCTTAAGCGTCCTGAAGGTACGGTTAATGCAGTTGCTCCTCCATATAGAGTGCACTGCCCACATCACAGCGGCGGCGATGGCGAGAGGGTAGGGCTGCTCGGTAAGCAGAAGGCTAAGGGTCAGCGTCGCCACTAAGGACAGTGTGTAGAGCCAAGTAAGGAGGACGGACAAGGCGTAACGCAGGCGGTAGGTGGTCTTCTTCCTTAAGTGCCTCCGCGTCTCCATAAAGAAGAGCCTCTCCGTCGCCCAGCTTTGTCGAGAGCGAGGACAGTCCTTAAGCATCGTCGTCTCGGGAAGCAGGCAGACGGCGGTATTACCCCTGTCGCTGTAGGTGTTCACCATTATGTCCGTCGCCCCCGTGAGGAGTGTCGTGTTCCTTGCGAAGCCTTTGTGCTGGAGGAAGAACTCCTTGCGGTAGCACAGGTTAGTGGCTTCCGCCCTGTAGATATAACGCCTCCTCACGTGCGTAAGGTTGAGCATCTGCTGCCAGGCGCTGAAGAAGCAGTAGCGCATCCCCGCCCATCCGTGCGGGTTGCGGTAGCGTGTGTAGCCTAAGACGATGCTCTTGTCCGCAGTGCACCTTGAGGAGATGTTGTACAGCCACATCCTCGACTCGGGCTCGCATGCGATGTTGGTGAGCAGCACCCACTCCTTCGTCGCCGTGCGTATGCCGAGGGTAAGGGCAAGCTGCTCGGGGCTGATGTCCTTCGCCCCGTCGGGCAGTGTGCGGTAGTGGAGGTGCGGCATATAGTCGAGCGACTTAAGGTAGGCTTGCGTCTCGTCCTGCGAGTTCATGTCCACGACGATGACCTCGAAGTCGGGGTGCGTCTGGTCGAGGAACTTGTGCAGCCTCTTCCTCAGCAGGTTGCATTGGTTCTCCGCCAGCACCACCACGCTAATAGGCACTGCCTCGCCTCTTTTCTCACGCCTTTGCCTGAGCGCAAGGTTGGCGAGCCTGCGGTGTCCGAAGCAGCGTATCATAGACGTAAGCCACAGCAGAGAGAACACTGCGAAGGCAATGTTCTCCATCGTCAGGTATTCGGCAAGCAACCCTTGAAGTCGCTCAAGCAGGTCAGTCATTCATCAAGTCTTTCTTGGTGTAGCCCAAAGGCAGGGGGCGGCAGTTATACTGGCTCGCCATTATCTCTCCGTAAGCCCCTGCCGAACGCAAGGCAAGCAAGTCTCCACGCTGTGCCTTAGGCATCTTGTAGTCCTTCTGGAAGACATCGCTCGACTCGCATATCGGGCCAACGACGTCGTACGTCTCCTCTTCCCCGTGGCCTGTCAGGTTGTCAATACGGTGGTAAGCGTCGTAGAGGGCGGGACGTATAAGGTCAGTCATTCCCGCGTCGACGATGCAGAACTTCTTGATGGCGTTCTCCTTGACGTAAAGCACCTTAGTGATGAGGCTTCCGCACTGTCCCACCACCGAGCGTCCCAGCTCGAAGTGTAGCTGCTGCCCCTCCCGAAGCCTAAGGTGCTTGTAGAACGTGTCGAAGTAAGCCCTGAAGTCGGGTATCGGGTGCTTGTCGGGCTCGTTGTAGTCGATGCCCAGTCCGCCTCCCACGTTTATATGCTTAAGGCTCACCCCAATGCCGTCAAGCCGCTCTTGCAGCTCGTTGATGCGCTTGGAGAGAGCCTCGAAGTCGTCCATCTCCAGTATCTGGCTGCCGATGTGGAAGTGCAGTCCTATAAGCTCCACGTTCTTAAGTCTTTGGGCGAGGGCAATGACGTCCTCCATGTCCTGCATGTCGATGCCGAACTTGTTCTCCGCCAGTCCAGTGGTGATGTTGGCGTGCGTGTGTGCCCCAACGTTCGGGTTGATGCGCAGGGCCACCCTTGCCGTCCGTCCTTTCGCAGCCGCCAGTTGGCTTATCACCTCCAGCTCGGGCTTGCTCTCCACGTTGAAGCAGAAGATTCCCTCGTCCAGTGCCAGCTCAATCTCCCAGTCGCTTTTCCCCACTCCCGCGAACACAATGCTGTCCGCCCTGAAGCCAGCCTTGAGGCACGCCCTTATCTCGCCTCCGCTCACGCAGTCGCAGCCCACTCCCGACTGGGCTATAAGCCTCAGCACCGAGGGGTTGGCGCAGGCTTTCACGGCGTAGTGCAAGTGGCTGCCGGGGAGCATAGCCTTCTTTATCGCCTGCAGGGTCTGCTCGAGCAGGTCAGTGTCGTAGTAATAAAAGGGTGTCGTCAGTTCTTTGAACCTGTCCAATGGAAAGCTCATAACTTAGTCTTTTGCTTGGTTGAACAGATTGTCGCTGAGGGCTTGCAGCGTGCGTTGCTTGTCCTTTTCGGTTACGAGCAGGGAGATGTTGTAGTTGCTGCCGCCGTATGATATCATTCTCACGGGTATGTTCTTCATTGCCATCATAGCCCTTGTCTCGAAGCCCACGTTGGTGCTGTCGAGGTCTCCCACGATACAGATAATGCACATATTCGGCTCAACGCTCACCGTGCCGTATTTCTTCAGCTCGTTGATTATGTCCGCAAGGTGGCTCTTGTTGTCTATCGTCACGCTAACGCCCACCTCGCTGGTGCAGACCATATCGATGCTCGTCTTGTACTCCTCGAAGATGTCGAACACCTTGCAGAGGAAGCCGTGGGCGAGCAGCATTCTCGACGACTGTATCTGTATGGCAGTTATGCCGTCTTTAGCGGCGACCGCCTTGATGGAGCCGTGCTGCATTTCGTTGTTTATTATCGTGCCGGGCGCTGAGGGCTCCATGGTGTTGAGCAGGCGTACAGGCACTCCCTGGAACTTGGCTGGCTGGATGCACGTCGGGTGCAGTATCTTAGCTCCGAAGTAAGCAAGCTCTGCCGCCTCCTCGAAGTAGAGTTGCCTGACCGGCTCGGTGTGAGCCACGAGCCTCGGGTCGTTGTTGTGAATGCCGTCGATGTCCGTCCAGATTTGTATTTCCTTGGTCTGCAAGGCAGCCCCGATGAGGCAGGCAGTGTAGTCGCTACCGCCGCGCAGAAGGTTGTCAATCTCGCCGTAGGCGTTGCGGCAGATGTAGCCTTGCGTGACGTAGATCTCGTATCCGGGGTTAGCCTCCAGCTTTGCGAGCAGCTTTTCCCTTATATAGTTGAAGTCAGGCTCTGCGTTCTTGTCGGTGCGCACTATGTCGAGGGCGTTCAGCAGGATAGCCTTTCGCCCCGTCTCGAGCAGCAAGTTCGTCATCATGTTGCTGCTAATGATCTCGCCCTGTGCCAGTATGACTTTCTCCTCGAACGAGGTGAACATTATCTTGGTGAACGAGCGCAGGTAGGTGAACTCCTCGCGGAGGAACTTGCGTGTCAGTTCGCGGTATTCCCTCGTCTCGTGCAGCTTGTCGGCGTGGTCGAGGTATTTCCGCTCCAGTTTGTTGATGATGGTGTTCGCCCCCTCGGGGTTTTTCTTGTAGAGGTAGTCGGCTATCTCCACGAGCGAGTTGGTAGTCCCGCTCATCGCGCTCAGCACCACGAAGTTCTGTTCTCCCTCACGTGGTGTTATAAGCTTGGCGACATCCTTCATCCGCTGGGCAGTGCCCACGCTCGTGCCGCCGAATTTCATTACGTTCATATCCCTTGTCCTTTATTTATTCTTCTTCAGTCCTTTCCTCCAGCTTGCCGTCCTTGCACTCGCGTATGCGCCCTGCGAAAAGCTCGGGCAGGCGGCTGTTGTGTGTGCTTAGCAGCACGGCAGTGCCGTCTTTTCTTATCTCCGAGAGCAGTTGCATCACCAGTCTGCTGCTCTCGGCGCTAAGGTTGGCGGTTGGCTCGTCGGCAACGAGCAGGCGCGGCTTGTTGAGCAACGCCCTGGCTATGCAGACGCACTGCTGCTCGCCTCCCGAAAGCTCGTAAGGCATGCTCATAGCACTCTCGCTCAAGCCCACCTGCTCAAGCACCTCCTCTATGCGTTCGCGCCTCAGCTGCCTCTTTTTCCATCCGGTGGAGCGAAGCACGAAGTCAAGGTTTTCCTGCACGGTGCGGTCCCTGAGCAACTGGAAATCCTGGAAGATAATGCCCATCTGTTTCCTCAGCCTTGGCAGTCTGCGAGGCTTCAGGCGGCAGAGGTTTGTGTCGAGCACCGTTGCGCTGCCCTTGGCTATGGGCAGCTCGCCGTAAACGCTCTTGAGCAGGCTGCTCTTGCCGCTGCCCACTTCGCCCATTATGTAGCAGA
>JAJPZF010000171.1 GCA_021204545.1 Prevotellaceae bacterium | reverse complement strand
GGTAGCTGTGGTGAGCCTCGTAGCCCAGTGCCTCGCTGATGGGCGTGATGAAGCCTGAGACGAGGGCGAAGAAGAGGATGGAGAGGGTAGCGACAGTGAGGAAGCACGTCGTGAAGACGGTGTCTGCCTTCTCCCTCTCGTCGCTGCCGAAGCGGAAGAGCGTTGTCTCCATCCCGAAGGTCAGGATAACGAGGATAAGGGCAACGTAGGCATAGACGTTGGTGCATATACCATAGTCGCCCAAGGAGGTGGGCATGCAGTGGGTGTAGAGCGGCACGAGCAGGTAGTTGAGGAAGCGTCCCACTATCGAGCTAAGCCCATAGATTGCGGTGTCCTTCAGGAGATGCTTGAGGTTAGCCATAGCCTTGCTTAGCCGAAGAAGATGTAAGCCACCGCTATCGCCGCCACTACCCCCACAAGGTCTGTAAGCAGCCCTGCCGCCACTGCGTGCCTCGTCCGTCGCACTCCGACAGAGCCGAAGTAGACGGCAAGGATGTAGAACGTGGTGTCCGTAGCCCCTTGGAACACGCACGAGAGCCTGCCTGCGAACGAGTCAGCCCCGTAGGCAGCCATTGCGTCCACCATCATCCCTCGGGCCCCGCTGCCGCTAAGGGGCTTCATAAGGGCTGTGGGCAAGGCGGCTACCCAGTCTGACCTAAGCCCGCAAGCCTCGGCAAGGCTTTCCACGCCTTTAATAATATAGTCCATCGAGCCGCTGGCGCGGAACACTGCCACTGCCGCCAGTATCGCCACGAGGTAGGGGATAATCCTCACAGCCGTCTGGAAGCCTCCCTTCGCCCCGTCGATGAACGCGTCGTAGACGTTGACGCGCCTCCTTATGCCTGCCCCTATGAAGAGCAGGATAACCAAGAAGAGAAGCACGTTGGCAATGGTGCTGCTCCACGTGTTGAGCGTCTCCCTTGGCAGCTTAGCCCCTGCCCATGCGGCAAGCCCCACGAGGAGGCAGACCGTGAGGCAGAGCAGCCACATCCCCTTGCTGGGCAGGCTGATCCTCTGCCAAAGGCTGGTTATCACGATGCCTGCAAGAGTAGCGATTGCTGTGGCTATAAGGATGGGGATGAACACGTCGGTGGGCATGGCAGCCCCCATCTGCGCCCTGTAGACAAGGATGCTGACGGGGATGAGCGTAAGCCCGCTGGTGTTCAGCACAAGGAACATAATCTCGGCGTTGCTCGCCGTGTCCTTTTGGGGGTTAAGCTCCTGAAGCTCCTTCATAGCCCGCAGCCCAAGGGGCGTGGCTGCGTTGTCAAGCCCCAGCATGTTGGCACTTATGTTCATGAAGATATGCCCGAACACAGGGTGACCCTTAGGCACGCCGGGGAAGAGGCGGCAGAGCAGCGGAGACAGCGCCCTCGCTATCGCCTCGACCACTCCCCCTCGCTCGCCTATACGCATTATGCCCATCCAAAGGGCGAGCGTGCCAGTGAGTCCGAGGCTTATCTCGAAGGCGGTCTTGGCACTTGTGAACGTGGCTCCCATCATCTCGGGGAAGACCTCAGCGTCGCCCGAGAAGAGCAGCCGGCACAGCCCTACAATGAAGGCGACAACGAAGAAGCCTATCCATATCCAATTGAGAACCATAGGCGCGAAGTTAGGGGAAAAGGGGGATAAAGCTATGACTTGAGGGAATTAATCGCTACCTTCGCGCCCGTATGGCAACGGACTTCGACATAAGGGAGCAGCAGCGAAGCTCGAGGGACAAGGACTTCGAGAACGCCTTGCGCCCCCTTCGCTTCGATGACTTCAGCGGGCAGAAGAAGGTGGTGGATAACCTTCGTGTGTTCGTTGACGCCGCCAAGTACAGAGGCGAACCCCTCGACCACACTCTCTTGCACGGACCGCCGGGGCTTGGGAAGACAACGCTCAGCAACATCATAGCCAACGAGCTGGGAGTGGGCTTCAAGGTGACGAGCGGCCCCGTCCTCGACAAGCCGGGCGACCTTGCGGGCATCCTCACCTCCCTTGAGGCTAACGACGTGCTGTTCATCGACGAGATACACCGCCTCTCGCCAGTCGTGGAGGAGTATCTCTACTCGGCGATGGAGGACTACCGCATAGACATAATGATAGACAAGGGTCCATCGGCTCGAAGCATACAGATAGACCTCAGCCCGTTCTCCCTTGTCGGGGCTACCACACGCAGCGGCTTGCTCACAGCCCCACTGAGGGCCCGCTTTGGCATCAACCTGCATCTTGAGTACTACGAGGCGGAGACGCTCACGGGGATAGTGCGCCGCAGCGCGGGCATCCTTGGGGTGCAGATAACGGAGGACTCTGCCAAGGAGATAGCTCGCCGCAGCCGCGGCACGCCACGCATAGCCAACGCCCTGCTCCGCCGTGTGAGGGACTTCGCACAAGTGCGAGGAGACGGAAGCATCGACCTGCCCATCGCCCGCTACGCCCTTGAGGCTCTTAACATCGACAAGTACGGCCTTGACGAGATAGACAACAAGATACTGCTAACCATCATAGACAAGTTCAAGGGCGGACCCGTCGGCATCAGCACCATTGCCACGGCAGTGGGCGAGGACGCAGGCACGATAGAGGAGGTGTACGAGCCTTTCCTCATCAAGGAGGGCTTCGTCAAGCGCACGCCAAGGGGAAGGGAAGTGACCGACCTCGCCTACCGGCACCTCGGGCGCACCCCAAGCGCCGCAGCTTCAGGGCGACAAGGCAGTCTCTTCAGCTAACTTAAGACACAGACAACCATGAGCACCACAGCCAAGCTTCTGCTCCACTGCCCCGACCAGCCGGGCATCCTTGCGCAGGTAACCAACTTCATCACCGTCAACAAGGGCAACATAGTGTACCTCGACCAGCACGTCGACCACTCGGAGGACATCTTCTTCATGCGCATCGAGTGGGACTTGCAGGGCTTCCTCATACCGAGGGAGAAGATAGGCGACTACTTCGAGACGCTCTACGGGCAGAAGTACCAGATGCAGTTCCGCCTCTACTTCAGCGACCTTAAGCCCCGCATGGCCGTCTTCGTCTCGAGGATGTCGCACTGCCTCTACGACATGCTCGCCCGCCTGACCGCCGGGGAGTGGGACGTGGACATACCGCTCATCCTCTCCAACCACCCCGACCTTCGCCCCGCCGCCGAGCGCTTCGGCATACCCTTCCACGAGTTCCCCATCACGAAGGACAACAAGCAGGCGCAGGAGGAGGCGGAGCTCAAGCTCCTCAAGGACAACGGGGTCACCTTCATCGTCCTCGCGCGCTACATGCAGATAGTCTCCCCGAGGCTCATTGAGGCTTACCCCAACCACATCATCAACATCCACCACTCCTTCCTCCCTGCCTTCGTGGGCGCCAAGCCTTACCACGCCGCCTTCCAGAGGGGCGTGAAGATAATCGGGGCGACGAGCCACTACGTCACGGCAGACCTCGACGCCGGGCCCATCATCGAGCAGGACGTGGTGCGCATCACGCACAAGGACACGGTCCAGGACCTCATACAGAAGGGCAAGGACCTGGAGAAGATAGTACTCTCACGCGCCGTGAGGAAGCACATTGACCGCAAGGTGCTGGTCTACAAGAACAAGACCGTCATCTTCAGCTAAAGCGCGCGCTTGAGGCCCATAGCCGCGGGCGGGCAGGCGAGCAGGCCAGCCGCCCGCGGTCTTTTCATGCCCTTAGCTGTGACTATTCGCGGTGCACCCGGTGAGTGCATTTCGGCTTCCCACTAACAAAGCAGGCGGCAACGCGCTCGAACATGCGCTGCCGCCTGCTATAGGGGCGTCGCGGCCTAAAGGTCGAGCCAGTGAGCGGCGTCGCGGTACCACTCGTACCCTCGCCACGCTGAGTTGTAAGCGTCCCTGTCCTCCGCGGGGACGTACATCGACACCGCGACGCTGTGCTCCTTGTCGGTGAGGCGGGGGCGGAAGGCGGTGGAGTACGACGTTGCCCACTCGGGGGAGAGGTAGCGGTAAGGCACTGCCTCGTCCAGCGCCGAGAGCCACTGCTGGTAGGCGTCCTCGTCGAGCCACGCGCCCATGCAGCTGCCCATGTCGTAGTACTCAGGCTTATAGCCGGTGCGGCTCGAGTAGGCGCAGTACTGCTGCACGCCGTCGGTGGGGAAGTCGTCGAGGGGAGCGAGCAGCGCGGAGGTGCGTGTGGCGAGCTGTGGCAAGGAGCTGCTGCGTATGGCGGAGATGACTGCGCCGTAGTTGTCGGCGTACTCTTGGTAGTACTGCTCCGTGATGTCCTTCGGGTAGCCCTCCGCCTCGAAGAGGAAGGGCATCAGCTTGTCGTAGGCAGCCCCGTTGGCGGGCGTCTCGGCAGGCAGTCCTATGCTCCAGTCGGTGAGTTCCCGCAGCTCGTACGCCACCTCGACGCACTGCATGAAGCACGCGTCGTAGAGGATGTACTCGAAGTGCGCCCCCGTCTCCTCGAGGACATGCCTAAGGGTCGGAATGCCCATCTCCTGCCCCGTGTTGGAGGTTGAGTTAGAGCCGTTGTCAATGCCTATCGTCTTGGCCTTGACGCTTGAGGAAGAGGCGGGTATCCAGCCGCTGCCGTGCGACCAGAGGATGAGGGCGTACTCGTCGCTGGGGTTAGCGTCTATCATAAACCTGAGCGCGCTGAGCATCGTGGCGCTGTCGGAGCTTATCACGTCCGTCGAGTACTCGAACTGGAGAGTCTCCCCGAGGTCCCGTGTCAGGCAGAGAATCTCGGGCTTGATGTCCTTGCGGCTGTTGTCGAAGAACACCACGAGGCGGCAGCTGTCTGGGATGAGGCTTGTGGCGGAGCGCATCTCGTCGAGGTCTTCTTGGGCGTACTGAGAGAGGGAGTTCTCCGCCATCATGTAGACGATGACGGTGCGCCTAAGCTGGCTGTCGGGCAGTGTCAGCGTGTCGCTGCACGAGGCGATAAGCAGGGCTGTGAGCAGGGGCAGGAGGCGTTTCACAGGCGCGAAGATAGTGAATCATCGGGCAATAAAAGGGAGTGCGGCACGTTAATTAAGGCGTATGCAGTGGACAGACCAGATAAGGCGCGTCAGGATAGCCCTCGTGGTTGCGGCGGTGCTGCTTGCCTTTGGCTCGCTCTACGTCTCGCACCTGCTCGTCAAGGATCTCTCCCTGGAGGAGCAGGGCAACGTAGGGGTGTGGGCTGAGGCTATGCGCTCGCTCAACACCGCCGACGAGACGACAGACCTGTCGCTTGTGCTTAAGGTGCTGAACGGCAACGACAACATCCCCGTCGTCGTGCTCGACAGCGAGGGCGAGGTTCAGGAGTGGCGCAACCTCAGCGTGAAGGGCAAGAGCGAGGACGAGATACTGCGCGACGTCCGCCGCAAGGCGCGGGACATGGAGGCTGCGGGCAACGTGATACGAGTTGACGAGTGGAGGGTGTGCTTCGGCGAGAGCCTTATGCTTAGGAGGCTTGCGTGGTATCCTTACGCGCAGCTCACCGTCGTCATCATCTTCGTGCTTGTGGCGCTGTTCGCCCTCTTGACCAGCAAGAAGGCAGAGCAGAACAGGGTGTGGGTAGGCTTGTCGAAGGAGACAGCCCACCAGCTCGGCACTCCCATCAGCAGCCTTATGGCGTGGGTGGAGGTGCTTAAGGAGAGCTACCCCCAAGACCAGCTCATCCCCGAGATGGACAGGGACGTGAGGCGGCTTCAGTGCGTTGCCGAGCGTTTCTCCAAGATAGGCTCGCTGCCCGAGGCGAAGGCAGAGGACATCAGGCAGCTGCTCGGGAACGTGGTGCAGTACATACGCCCCCGCACGAGCGACAAGGTCGTGATAGAGTGCCGCCTGCCCGGGCAGCCTCTCGTTGCCGACCTCTGTGCGACGCTCTTCGAGTGGGTGGTTGAGAACCTCTGCAAGAACGCCATAGACGCCATGGAGGGCAAGGGCAGGCTCGTCATCGAGGCGAGGGAGGAGGAGAGCCTCTTCAGCGTTGAGGTGAGCGACACGGGCAAGGGCATACCCGCGAAGTACCTAAGCACAGTCTTCATGCCGGGCTTCACCACGAAGAAGCGCGGCTGGGGCTTAGGGCTGTCGCTGGCGAAGAGGATAATAGAGGAGTACCACCGAGGGCGCATCTTCGTCAAGAGCTCCGAGCCAGGGCGTGGCACAACCTTCCGCATCGAGCTCCGCAAACCAGGCGCACGCCCGAGGCACAAAGCCCTTAGCCACCTCGGCCTCTGACCGACACCCTTCGCGACAACCTGCCGCTACCCTTCGTCAAGGGTAACTGTTACCCTTTGCGAAGCCCTGCCGCAGGCCGTCGCGCTCCCCTGCCGTTACCCTTTGCGGCGGCTAACGAACCCCTTCGGGGTTCTCTCGTGGCAAACGGGAAGGGCGGCTGTACCCCTTCGCACAAAAGAGGTCTACACCCCTTTCGCGGCAGAGGTATTACCCCTTTCATCGCAGAGGTATTACCTCTTTCATCGCAGAGGTATTACCCCTTTGGCGGCAGAGGTATTAC
>JAJPZF010000071.1 GCA_021204545.1 Prevotellaceae bacterium | reverse complement strand
TCGTGCCCGCTGAATGGATTCGCAAACACACACTGGCTCAGGCTGAGGGCTACATAACGGAAGAGCTGAAGGAATACGAAGGGAAAATCCTGGGAGCGACTGACCAGATCCTCTCTCTTGAGACAAGGATCTTCAACGACTTGGTGCTTGCTCTGGCCGACTTCACTGAGCAAGTCCAAATTGACGCTAATCTCGTGGCCCGCCTCGACTGCTTGCTTTCTTTTTCCACAGCGGCTAAAGAAAATTCCTACATACGTCCAGTCGTGGATGACACTGACATCATAGACATTCGTGGCGGGCGTCATCCAGTGATAGAGAAACAATTGCCCTCAGGCGAGCGGTACATCCCCAACGACTTGTATCTCGACACTCAAAAGCAGCAGATAATCATCATTACTGGCCCGAATATGGCGGGAAAGAGTGCCTTGCTCCGCCAGACCGCCTTGATAACCCTGATGGCGCATATAGGGAGTTTCGTGCCGGCAGAGCGGGCTCATATCGGGATTGTGGACAAGATATTCACCCGTGTCGGGGCAAGCGATAACATTTCAATGGGTGAAAGCACGTTCCTCGTCGAGATGAGTGAGGCTGCAAGCATACTGAACAACCTCTCGGAGCGGTCGCTCATTCTGTTCGACGAGCTTGGCCGCGGCACGAGCACCTACGACGGCATCTCCATCGCCTGGGCTATCGTTGAGTACATCCACGAGAACAGTCACTGCCACCCCCGCACGCTCTTTGCCACCCACTACCATGAGCTGAACGAGATGGCAGCCAGCTATCAGCGCATAAAGAACTATAACGTCAGCGTGAAGGAGCAGGACGGCAAGGTGGTCTTCCTCAGGAAACTGGAGCCGGGCGGCAGCGAGCACTCCTTCGGCATACACGTGGCAAGGCTCGCGGGCATGCCGTCGTCCATCACTCGCAGGGCGGACGAGGTGCTCAGCCAGCTGGAGCAGACGCGGAACACTGAGGTGAACGGCAAGATAGCCATCACGACGAGGCAGGACGGCATGCAGCTCAACCTCTTCCAGCTCGACGACCCCGTGCTAAGGCAAGTGCGGGACGAGATTCTCGACCTTGACATCAACAACCTCACGCCGCTGGAAGCCTTGAATAAACTCAGCGGGATAAAGCGCATAGTCACCGACAAGTAGAGAGAAAACCAAGGGGCTCTTCCTCTCGAAGAACCCCTGAGCGCAGCTTACTAAAAAGCTTGGTCTTTTCCCAATAACTTAATACTTAACTAAATAACTTACCTTATCCAAAACTAAAACCAACGTACTGTCTCAAAAACTCTTTTTACCTTTTCAAAACCAACAGCCTATTCGTCTGTCTCACGCTGCAAAGGTAGGCAGATTCTCTATGGGCGCAAGGCATGGGAACGGGAATTGCAGGAAAGTGCGCTCTTTATTGACATATATCAAAACCCGTGGCTCACGGGGGAGTTGACAGGGCAGGGTAGGGGAGCGATATATGCGTTCATTGTGTTGGGCATACTGTCTTTTTGCCTACCTTCGCGGGCGCTAAGCAAGGCATTAAACCAAGAGACGCGATGGCCAAGGAATACAATTTCAGGGAGATTGAGAAGAAGTGGCACGAGAGATGGCAGCGTGATGACACCTTCAAGGTGAGGGAAGACACGAGCCGCCCCAAGTTCTACGTGCTTAACATGTTTCCCTACCCCTCGGGAGCGGGCTTGCACGTGGGCCATCCCTTAGGATATATCGCAAGCGACATATACGCCCGCTACAAACGCCAGCAGGGCTTCAACGTGCTTAACCCCATGGGCTACGACGCCTACGGCTTGCCCGCTGAGCAATACGCCATACAGACAGGGCAGCACCCCGAGAAGACTACCCGTCAGAACATAGACAAATATCGTGAGCAGCTCGACAAGCTGGGCTTCAGCTTCGACTGGAGCCGCGAGGTGCGCACCTGTGACCCTGCATATTACAGGTGGACGCAGTGGGCCTTCGAGCGCATGTTCAACTCCTATTTCTCCAACAAGCTGCAGAAGGCCCAGCCTATAGAGAAGCTCATCTCTTGGCTGGAGGAGCACGGCACCGAGGGGCTTGACGCGGCCCAGACCGAGGAGCTTCACATCACTGCCGCGGAGTGGAAGGCCATGTCCGGGAAGCAAAAGAGCGACACTCTCATGAACTGGCGCGTCGCCTTCCTTGGCGAGACGATGGTGAACTGGTGTCCCGGGCTTGGCACTGTGCTTGCCAACGACGAGGTGGTGGACGGCGTGAGCGAGCGGGGCGGCTATCCCGTGGAGCAGAAGCGCATGCGCCAGTGGTGCCTGCGTGTGAGCGCCTACGCCCAGCGCCTGCTTGACGGGCTGGAAACCTTGCAGTGGAGCGAGTCAATCAAAGAGACGCAGCGCAACTGGATAGGCAGGAGCGAGGGAACGGAGGTGCGGTTCCGTGTGGCGGACTCCGAGGAGTGCCTCACAATCTTCACCACGAGGGCTGACACTATGTTCGGCGTCACCTTCATGGTTCTTGCGCCTGAGAGCGAGCTCGTCCAGAGGCTTACCACAGAGGCTCAGCGGAAGGAGGTGGACGAATACATCAAATACGTGAAAGGGCGCACCGAGCGGGAGCGGATGATTGACCACAGGGTGACGGGCGTCTTCAGTGGCTCTTACGCTGTCAATCCCTTCACGGGCGAGCGGAACCCCATCTGGATAAGCGAATACGTGCTGGCTGGCTACGGGACTGGCGCGATAATGGCAGTGCCGGCTCACGACAGCCGCGACTATGCCTTCGCGCGGCATTTCGGATTGCCAATCATCCCACTCATCGAGGGCGCGGACGTCAGCGAGCAAAGCTACGACGCCAAGGAGGGAATTGTCACCAACAGCCCTCGCAAGGGCGTGAAGCCGTACATCGACTTCAGCCTCAACGGCCTCACGGTGAAGGAAGCCATCGCAGCCACTAAACGCTACGTGAAGCAGAACGGCCTGGGAAAGGTGAAGGTCAACTACCGCCTGCGCGACGCCATCTTCAGCCGTCAACGCTACTGGGGAGAGCCCTTCCCTGTCTACTACAGGCAAGGCATCCCGACCATGCTGCCCGAAGAGTGCCTCCCCATAGAGCTGCCCGAGGTGGAGAACTTCCTGCCCACCAAGACGGGAGAGCCGCCGCTGGGCAACGCGCGCCGCTGGGCGTGGAGCGAGAAGGAACACAGGGTGGTGGACAAAGAGCTGATTGACGAGCAGACGGTCTTCCCGCTCGAGCTTTGCACTATGCCGGGCTTCGCCGGAAGCAGTGCCTATTACCTTCGCTATATGGACCCGCACAACTCGGAGGCCCTCGTCAGCCAGGAGGCGGACGCTTACTGGCGCGACGTCGACCTCTACGTCGGCGGCAGCGAGCACGCCACGGGTCACCTCATCTACAGCCGTTTCTGGAACAAGTTCCTCAGGGACATCGGCGTGAGCCGCGTGGAAGAACCCTTCCGCAAGCTCGTCAACCAGGGCATGATACAAGGCAGGAGCAACTTCGTCTACCGCATTCAAGGCACTAACACCTTCGTGTCTTTCGGACTAAAGGGGCAGTACGATGTCACGCCTCTGCCGGTGGACGTGAACATAGTGCGCAATGACGTGCTTGACATCCAGCGGTTCAAGGCCTGGCGGCCTGAGTACGCCTCGGCGGAGTTCCTGCTCGAGGACGGCAAGTACATCTGCGGCTGGGCTGTCGAGAAGATGTCGAAGAGCCGCTTCAACGTGGTTAACCCCGATATGATCGTGGAGAACTACGGGGCTGACACGCTGCGCCTCTACGAGATGTTCCTCGGACCCGTGGAGCAGAGCAAGCCGTGGGACACGAACGGCATTGACGGCAGCTTCCGTTTCCTCAGGAAGTTCTGGCAACTGTTCTGGGACAAGGAGGGCAATCTTCAGGCGGACGAGAGCGAGCCTTCGGCAGAGAATTTGAGAAGCCTGCATAAGCTGATCAAAAAAGTCAGCGCGGACATCGAGGCATTCAGCTACAACACGTCCATACCCGCCTTCATGGTCGCCACCACAGAGCTTGCGCGGCAGCGGTGCCGAAGCCGCAAAGTCCTCCAGCCGCTCGTCGCACTCTTAGCGCCCTTCTGCCCGCATATCGCCGAGGAGCTTTGGCACGCACTGGGCAACCTCTCAAGCGTGGCTGACGCTCCCTGGCCGAGGCTCGAAGAGCGGTATCTACGGGAGACAAGCGTCACGATGCCCGTGCAGTTCAACGGCAAGGTCAGGTTCACCCTCCAGTTCCCTGCGGATGCCTCTAAGGAAGACATCGAGAAGGCCGTCCTCAGCTCGGAGCTGTCGCGGAAATACCTCGAGGGAATGCGTGTGGTGAAGACGGTCGTCGTGCCGGGGCGCATAGTAAACGTGGTGACGAAATGCGCAAGCCACTGAAGGCCGAGGCGTGGACCATCGCCCAGGACATGGTTCTCATTAACCTCGGAATGGCTGTCTACGACATCGGCTGGGCAGCGTTCCTCCTGCCTTACCACATAACCACCGGCGGACTGGCGGGACTGGCCGCCATCATCCAGTACGCAAGCGGCTTCCCCATGCAGTACACCATCTTCGCCGTCAACCTCGTCCTGCTGCTCCTCGCCTGGTGGATTCTCGGACTGAAGTTCGCCCTCAAGACTCTCTACGCCGTCATCTTCCTCACCGCTTACCTCGCCCTTGGGCAGAACCTCATGAGCGACGGGCACGGAGGCTTCACGCAGGTGCTCGGAGAAGGGCAGGACGGCATGGCGTGCATGCTCGGGGCTGTACTCAACGGCGTCGGCATTGCACTCGTCTTCCTCTCGGGAGGCAGCACGGGAGGCTGGGACATCCTCGCTGCCATAACCAACAAGTACCGGAACATATCCCTCGGCCGTGTGCTGCTCTACCTTGATTTCCTTGTCATAGGCTCCTGCTGGTTCGTCTTCAACGATTGGCGGATGGTGGTCTTCGGCTTCGTTACTCTTGTGATTTACACCTTTACCGTTGACATGGTGATGAACAGCACGAAGCAGGACATCCAGCTGACAATCTACACAAAGCTGCACGAGGAGATAGGGGACGAAGTGAGGCGCAAGACTGGCCACACGCTCACGCTGCTCTACGGCGAGGGAGGCTACTCGCACACGCAGATGAAGGTGGTGGTGGTCATCGTGCATAAGCGGGAGGCGGTCAAGGTGCTTCGCGTCGTGCGCTCCATCGACCCTGACGCATTCGTCACACAGCACCGCGTCGAGGGCGCTTTCGGCAAGGGCTTCAACGCCATTAAGGCATGAGGGCGACCGCGCGCGGAGATTGTCGGGGGATTGCTCATCCACTACGGAGGGCTGCGCACTTATTGCGCGGCTGCCCTAAGGGTCGCCACGCCCTCGACGGGGGAAGCGCGGGTGGCACGGACACCATAGCCAGTTGCGTGAACAAGTGCCGGAACATCTCGACGGGTCGCCTTATGCTCTTCCTCGACATCGTCATCGTCAGTTGCAGCTGGTTCGTGTTCCGCGGCATAGAGACGACGGTGATAGGCTACCTCACTATGCTCACCTCGATGACGTTCCTTGACTACACTACTAACGGCGTGCGGCAGAGCGCGCGGTACTTCATCACCAGTGAGAGGCGCGAGGAGACAGCCCAGGCGGTGTGCTGCGAGGTGAACCGTGGCCCCACTGTCCTCAAGGGGCAGGGCTGGCGCGGCAAGGAGCGGCGCGAGGTGCCGCTCATCATGGCCCGCAAGAGGGAGAGCCGCCTGACATACCGCCTCATCAAGCGCATTGACCTCGCGACGCGTTCGTCAGAGCATGGGCTGGCTCAGGAGGGCGCGCTCGGCGAGGGGTTTGACGTGATAAAGAGATAGGTCATGAGGCAACTGGTGATGGCTACCAACAACCCGCAAAAGCTGATCGAGGCGCGGCGGATACTCGGGGAAGGCTTTCAGGTGCTGGGACTTGCGGATATATGTTGCCACGACGACATACCCGAGACCAGCCTCACGCTCCAGGGCAACGCACTGCTGAAGGCACGCCACGTCTGGGACAGGTACGGAGTGGATTGCTTCGCCGACGACACAGGCCTCGAGGTGGACGCGCTCCTGGGAGAGCCCGGTGTGTTCACTGCACGCTATGGCTCACTTTATGGCTACGGCGTTGAACACGACCCCGACGCTAACATCCGCTGCCTGCTCTGCAAGCTGAAAGAAGTTAAGGATCGCTCGGCACGCTTCCGCACCGTCATAGCCCTTATTCAAGGCGGGGAGACAGCCCCTTATTCGCTCTTCGAGGGAGTAGTGGAGGGGAGCATAACCTCTGAGCCGCGCGGCTTGCACGGATTCGGATACGACCCAGTGTTCCAGCCCAACGGCTCCAGGCTAACATTCGCCGAGATGGGAGCAGAACAGAAGAACCGCATCAGCCACCGGGCAATCGCTATGCGCAAGATGATGGAGTTCCTGCGCAGGTAGCAACCGGAATAGCCT
>JAJPZF010000048.1 GCA_021204545.1 Prevotellaceae bacterium | reverse complement strand
GCTCGTAGGTCTCGCCCATGAAGCGCTTGATGGAGAACACGGTGTTCTTCGGGTTGGTGATAGCCTGACGCTTGGCGGAGTCTCCCACCTTGCGCTCTCCTCCCGCAGTGAAAGCCACAACGGAGGGGGTGGTGCGCTTGCCCTCGCTGTTGGCTATGACAACAGGCTCGTTGCCCTCGAAGACAGCCACGCAGGAGTTCGTCGTTCCTAAGTCAATTCCAATAATCTTTCCCATAGTCGTATCTGTTTGTTTGGTTTGTGATTTCGCCTTGTGGGGAACGCAAGCCTCGTGCCACGGGGAGAAAGCCCGTGACATTATGGCATAACAACTGACACAAGTGCCATTCGTCTCTTGCTGTCGAGGGGGAAAAGACTGCGCGGCTGTGGGCAAAAGACTGCGCGGCTGTGGGCAAAAGACTGCGCGGTCGTCGGGGAGAGGCTTTAGGGCAAGACGGTCGCCACAGTGCCGTCCACACGGAAGCGCAGCTCCCTGCCTGCGTAGAGCATAGTGTAGACGCGTGAAGGGTCTCGGTGGTAGCGAGGGCGGGGGTCTGCCGAGAGTGCCTCGCGGAGGGCGTTGAGCTGCAAGGGGCTAAGCTGCTCTTTCAGACTCTCCGGGATAACTACCTCAAGGGGCTGCTCAAGGGTTTCAGTCTCGGTGAAGCCGCCCGTCGCGTCAGCGTGGCAGTCGGTGTAAGGCAGGTAAGGCTTAATGTCCAGGATGGGCGTGCCGTCCATAATGTCTGCCCCCGCCACACGCAGCAGAGGCCCTTCGGGAGAACTCAGCTCCACCTTCATAAGCCTCACCGAGGAGAGACCTATGCGGTTGGGGCGGAAGGGACTGCGTGTGGCGAACACTCCCATCCTCTGGTTGCCACCAAGGCGTGGAGGGCGCACCGTTGGTCGCCACTCGTCTTCGCATTCAAGCTCGCTGAACTGCCAAAGAAGCCATATATGCGAGAAGCCCTCCAGCCCACGCAACGCCTCCGCCTGGCGGAAAGCTGGCTCGAACACGACGGTGGACACGGTGCTCCCTGCCAGTCCGCTCTGGCGAGGCATGCCGAACTTCGTGTGGAAGTCGTTCCTTATGCGGGCGATGGTCAGCATAAGAGGCTCTTGAGGAGAAAGAAGAGCGGCGGGATGAAGAGGGCGGGCAGGAGGTTAAGGGTGCGCAAATCCTTGATGTGCAGTATGCCCAAGCCCGAGGAGATGATGAGTATGCCGCCCACGATGCCCATCTCGGTGAGCAAGGCAGGCGGTATGATGCTGCCCGAGAGGCGCGCCACGAGCCAGATGCCCCCTTGCCAGCAGAACAGCACAGGCGCTGCCAGCGCGATGCCGAAGCCGTAGGTGGCGGCGAAGATGATGCTGCTCACGAAGTCGAGCGTCGCGTTGGTCAGCAGGAAGGTCTCGTCGCCCAGCAAGGCACTGTTTATAGGGCCCAGTATGCTCAGCGTGCCTATGCAGTAGAGCAAGACGGCGGTGGTCAGCCCCTCGGCAAGGCGTGGGCGCTGGGACGTGTCGGTGGTCTTGCGGCTCTGCAAGCGGTCCACGAGGCTCTTCAGCCTTTGGTCAATCCTGAGCATAGTGCCAACGAGGCCGCCAAGGGCAAGGCTCAGGATGAAGAGGACGGGGTAAAGGCTGTGGGGCATATTCTGGCAAACGGCGTTAGCGCCGAGGGCGATGGAGGCAAGCCCCATAGCGTCGAACAAGACGGTCTGCCACTCAGGGCGGATGCCCCTCTTAAGGGCGCGGCCAAGAGCCGAGCCGACAACGATGGCGCAAGTGTTGGTGATGGTGCCTATCATAGCTTTAGGAGGCGCAGATGTTCCAGACAAGGTACATGCTCAGCTCTGAGAGCAGGAACGAAGCACCGCAGCAGTCGCCCGTGTAGCCCCAGAGGCGGCGGCGCAGCCATAGGGAGAGAAGAGCGACGACAACGACGGGCGCGCAGACGACTGCCAGAGGGGGAACGATGCCTATCCGCCACCACAGAAAAGCTATCGGCAGCAGAGCCACAAGGATGCGCGCTATGTGCCAGCCCAACTTAGGGCGGCGGTAAGCGAGCCTTAGCTTAGCCTCCTCCTCCCGCCTTGCGTAAGGCAGAGCGACGGGCAGAAGAGAGGCGAGGCTCTTGCCCCACACGTCGCACGTCAGGATGGCGGCGGCTGTCATAAGTATGGGGTTATGGCAGGGCGACGAGCTTTGGAGCGACCTCAGGCCGAACGCCATCGTCAGCTCCCTAAGCGAGAGGTAGAGCGTCAATATATATATGGTGAGGGCAAGCACGCCATAGGTGCCTATGTGCGAGTCCTTCATTATGCGGAGCGTGTCCTCCCTGCCACGCCCCCCGCCCATGCCGTCGGTGAAGTCTGAGAGCCCGTCCTCGTGGAAAGCTCCCGTCACGAGTATGCGTGAAAGGATAACCAGCACCACCGCAACGCCAAGGCTCAGACCCTCGAGCCCAAGCCACAGCACCAGCGCCATAACGCCGCCCGTGAGCCAGCCCACAAAAGGCCAGTAGAACACAGCCCTGCGGTAAGCCTCCTCACTCTTTGGCTGATAGAGCCGTCCGAAGGGCAGCCTCGTGTAGGTCATCAGGGCAGCCCACACTCCCTCAAAAGTATTTCGTAACGCTCGCATCCTTGAAGTTGTTCATCTCTGTCAGCATCCTAATGGCGCTCTCCAGCAATGGGTAGGCAAGCAAAGCGCCTGTGCCTTCGCCAAGCCTCAGGCCGAGACTGAGCAAGCCCCTCACGCCCATACGCCGCAGCATCAGGCGGTGGCCAGCCTCGTCTCCCTCGTGGCAGAACACTGCGCACTTAAGGAAGCTCTCTCTCAGCCGCCAAGCAGCGAGGGCGCAGGCAGTCATAATGAAGCCGTCAACCAGCACGGTCATCCCAAGCTCCTCCGCCCTCAGCATCGCCCCAACGGCAGCCACCATCTCGAAGCCTCCCAGCTCACGCATCACGTCCAGTGGCTCAGTCGGGATTGTCCTCTCGAGGCAGCGGCTAAGCACACTGAGCTTATGCCTCACGCCCTCGCCAGTCAAGCCCGAGCCTGCCCCGACGCACTCGCTTAAGGGTATGCCAAGCAGCAGGCTCATCCACAGGCTGCTGGGGCTGGTGTTCGCTATGCCCATCTCCCCGAGGCTAAGGACGTTGGAGCCACGCCCGTGGCACTCGTCCGCCATCTCGCTGCCCACGGCAAGGCATCCCTCAAGCTCTTCATCGGTCATCGCCGCCTCGTGGAGGAAGTTCCTCGTGCCGTGCTCGGTTATCTTGCGATTAAGGATAGAGGGATAGGCGCTGAGGTCGTGGTCAACGCCCACGTCGACAAGCAGCAGGTCTATGCCGTGCTGCCTTGAGAAGACGTTCACCCCTCCGCCCCCTCGGGTGAAGTTCACCATCTGCTGCCACGTGACCTGGCGGGGCGACAGGCTCACTCCCTCCCTTTCGATGCCGTGGTCGGCGGCGAAGAGCAGGTGGCAGGGGTGCTGAAGCGTTGGCGTGAGCGTCCCCTGCGTAAGCCCAAGCTGCAAGGCAAGCTCCTCAAGCCTGCCCAGCGAGCCCTTGGGCTTGTTCAGGTTGTCTATCTTCTCTTGAAGCCGCTCCCTCAGCCTCTCGTATGTCATCCTTTTATCTTGATTGGAATGCCCGCCACGACGAGCCACACCTCGTCGGAGAGACGAGCCGCGTGCTGGTTGAGCAAGCCCACAAGGTCGGTGAAGCTTCGCTGCAAGGCACTGGGGGATATGCCCCCGAGCCCCGTCTCGTTGCCAACAAGAATGAACGTCGCCTCTTGCCCTAAGAACACGTCAAGATCCGCCTTCAGCTTCTCGAGCGTAAGCTCCACGTCGGGCAGGCTTCCGTCCTCGGGCAGCCAGTTGGCAGCCCAAAGAGTGAGGCAGTCGATGAGCACTGCCCTCCCCTCCGCGTTGCAGCGGGAGAGCCTGAGAGGCTCCTCAATGGTGTCCCACTGCTCAGCCCGCCTCCGCTTGTGCCTCTCCACACGCAGGCGCATCTCCTCGTCCCCAACCCTCGCCGTGGCTATGTAAAGGGGACGCTCGGAGAGGCTAAGGGCAAGCCTCTCGGCATACTCCGACTTGCCAGACCTCTGCCCTCCTGTGACGAGAATTATGCGTTTCACGGGGGCAAAGGTAAGGAATATCTTGCTACCTTCGCGCCTGTGACAACCGAAATACCTACGAAAGACCTTAGGCACTCTGGTATCTTCCGCCTCGAGGGCAAGAGCTACCTGAAGCCTTTCCTGCTCATCAGCTCACTCTTCTTCCTCTGGGGCTTCGCCCACAGCATACTGGAGGTGCTTAACCCTCACTTTCAGGAGGCGTTCCAGATATCAAAGACCAAGGCTGCCTTCGTGCAGGTGGCTGTCTACGGCGGCTACTTCCTCATGGCCCTGCCCGTTGGCTTCATCATAAAGCGCTGGGGCTACCGCGCAGGCGTGCTGCTTGGGCTTGGGCTCTACGGCATAGGGGCGCTGCTCTTCATCCCCGGCGCCCGCATCGGCTCTTTCTGGTTCTTCGTCTTCTCCCTCTTCGTCATCGGCTGCGGCCTTACCTGCCTCGAGACCTCGGCCAACCCGTACACCACACGCCTCGGCGACCCCTCGAAGGCGGAGGCTCGCATCAACCTCTCGCAGTCGCTCAACGGCGTCGGCTGGATAATGGGCCCGTGGGTGGGAGGCATGCTGCTCTTCACGGGCAGGAGCATAGCCGTGCCTTACGCCGTCGTGGGAGCGGTGGTGCTGCTCGTGGGCTTGCTGTTCTCACGCGCCAAGCTGCCTGACGTGCCTTCCGCTATACACTCGCAACCCAAGCCCGAGGCGAAGCCCCGGGGCAAGCTCCTCAACCGCGGCTTCATGCTCGGCCTCGTGGCCTTGCTCCTTTATGTGGCTGCCCAAACGGGCGTGAACAGCTTCTTCATCAACTACATGAAGGAAGCCGCCTCGCTCTCGAGCGAGCAAGCGTCCCGATGGCTGGCGTTCGGCGGCATGGGCTTGTTCGCGGTCGGCAGGATGGCGGGCAGCGGGCTTATGAGCCACCTCAGGCCCTCGCTCGTGCTGCTCACGGCAGCCCTCTTGGCAACCCTCGCCACGCTCTCGGTCGTCCTATGGGAGGGGATGGCAAGCGTGGCGGGCTTCTTCGTCGTCTACGCCTCGGAGAGCATCATGTTCCCCACCATCTTCGCCTTGGCTCTCAGGCACTGCAACGGGCACACCGAGCTGGCAAGCTCGCTCCTGGTCATGACTATCGTCGGCGGAGCCATAGCCCCACTGCTGATGGGCCTGATAGCCGACCGCACAGGCAGCACGCCCCACGCCTTCCTCATCCCACTCATCTGCTACGCCTACATTGCAGCCTACTGCCTCTCTGAGCTGAAGGCACGCTAAAGGCAGCGCACACCTCTATAATGATCGCAGGACACATCCTTGCAAGGGGATATGTCCGGCGACGGTATAAGGGACGTGATTGTCAGAAGGTGTAGTCCTCCGTCTCGCTCCACTCGTCGTAGTCGTCGGCAAGCTCTATCGTGAAGCTCGCCTTCGAGCCTTCGGCGCTGAAGAAGTCGCCCGTGTAGGTGGTCAGCTTGTTAATCCTCACGGGGACATCCGTGAAGGTGCGGCTGGCGGACAGCGTGCCGTCTTCCCCGCTAAACGTCACGCTGCAGTCGATGGTCGTGTCGTCGGCGGTGGGAAGAAGTAGGTACATAGTAAAACCCAACCTTAAAACGCCCTCATGGAGGTCGGAAGTGAAGGAGTAGGTCCTCTCGCCAGCCTGCGGGGCGAGCCCCGTCAGGGCGTTGAGCGTTGAGCCGCTGCCCTTGAGGGTGAAATTGAAGGTGAACGTCTGCGGGTCATACTCCGAGAGCCCGCTGCAGACCACCTTGAAGGCGCCCACCACTCTCGAGAGCGATATGGTCTGGCTCGTGGAGGTCTCCCCGTCGACGGCGAGGTCGAGCGTCTTGAGAAACGTTTGCGGCACGTAGCCGTTGCCGAAGGTTATCGCCTCGGGGTCGCTCATGTCCACCTCAGCGTCATTGTTGCAGCCGAGAAACACAAGCTTGTACTGACCGTAGGGCAGCGTCACGCTGAACGAGCCGTAGCCCTCGTCGTCGCTGCTCTGCTTAATAACGTCCATCGCAGGCTCGAGCGTCTGAGCGTCGTACACGGCAAGGAAGAGAAGCTTGAGGTTGCTCACCTCGGTGGAGCGCGTCTCCACGTCGTCGAGATCCACCTGCTCGTAGTTGCTCACGCTGAAGGTGATGGTCGCCTCGCCCTCGGAGGGAGAGCTCAGGGTGTCCTTGTCACTGCACGATGCCAGCAGCAGCCCCGCCGCTAACATGATGATACTTATATGTTTCTTCATGTTGTTAAGGTTTAGTGTTAGCTTAACGGCTGCTAAGGTAGGCATTATATCAATACGGACAAAAGCATAAGGCTTTTTTTTTTTTTTCAAAAAAAAAAAAGGGGTCCCCCGCGGCGCACGCCCCGGGGGGC
>JAJPZF010000197.1:1287-6543 GCA_021204545.1 Prevotellaceae bacterium | reverse complement strand
GACACAACCAAAAGAAAACCAGCGACATGACAGACAAGGAAAGACTTATCATCCGCAAGACGGCCGAAAAGCTCGGGCTTGAGGCCAGCATCGGCGCCGAGAACGAGCCCGTCGTGGTCTTCATAAGGAAGGCGGGGGAGGGCGAGGACGAGGCCAGCATGCTCCTCGCCGTCTACCCCAAGGAGTTCACGCTGCCAAGCCTCGCCAAGGGGCTGGACGGCTTCGTACACAACCGCAAGGACTGCGAGTGCCTTTTTAACATGACCGCCCCGCTGCCGTCGTATCTCGGCTGGGCGAGGAGGACGGTGACCGGCCTTTCGAGGCGGCTCGCCCACGTCGTCAGAAGGGAGGGCGGGGAATGAGAACAAGAGAGCCGAGACTGACGGCGGCGGACGGCAGGGTGTTCAGGCCAAGGAGGCTGGGGCACCGCTACTGCCACGTCTGCGCCCTCGGGGAGGAGCTTTGCAGGCGCAACCGCAGGCCCTGCCTGAGCCCTGAGTACAACTGCGAGTATTTCGAGGAGGAGAAACAATGCAAGACGAGGAAGTGAGGGCGCCCCAGCTGGTCGCGCCCCGGGAGAGCGGCGAGAAGGAGAGGGAGAGGGCGAGGAAGACCGTCCTCTACAAGAACAAGGAGCTGAGGCCCTATCTCTCGACAATGGCCAACGAGATGAACGTCATACTCGCGGGCCGCAGGGTGAGGGTGACGAGGAAGGTCAGGGTTGACGGCAAGAAGACAACCCAGTGGCTCGAGCCGAGGGAGGGCGTGGCGCTGAGCTGCGTGCCGTTCGGGGCGGAGGCCGTCCTCGTGCTTGACTGCGACGGCGAGGAGATGCGCCTGCAGCTCTCCCGCGCCAAGATAACAGAGCTGATGCTGAGGGACAGGTGCGACGGCGGCTTCCGCCATCTCAACGCGGGCGTCTACCTCGGCGTCTCCGTGAGGATGGTAGAGGAGGCTGAGAGGCAGGAGGTATAGACATGGCGTACGACGAGAAGGAGACACTGCAGTACCGCAAGGACATGCTCGAGAAGGCCAGGCCACTCATCGGCAGGAGGATAACCGTGACCGAGGCGACAGCGTACAGGATAACGAGGCGCACACACCGCGTAGAGGAGGTGAGCCTCGTGTTCCCCCCGCAGGTGCGCGACAACATCGTGAAAGGCGAGGAGATAACCCTCTACCTCCTGCGGGGGCGCGACGGCAAGACGCTGCTCCGCCCCTCGGAGCTGCACAGGCTCCGCGACGGGGACAAGGCGGGGTTCGGCAGGACGCTGGAGCGCGAGGGACACATGGACGTGACATACGAGTTAGTTTAGATATGTAAAATCCTTAAACAAAAAAGCAATGGGACAGACAAAAGAGAATTTGACAGAGCGGCCGATGACGCTCGCCGAGCAGCTCAGCGACCTCATCGGCAGGGCCTACATGAGAGGCTCGCTCGAGGCGGCCAAGTGGCTCGACCCCGTCTCGGACAGGGTGAGGGAGAAGGACATCCCCGACTGGCTGAGGCGCCAGGGCCTCGACCGCAAGGTGTTCAACCGCCTCAAGAGGGAGGGCAGGATAAAGCCCTTCAAGGCGAGCGCGGCCCTGAACACCCCCAACTACTACAGCGCGGCGGAGATGTTCGCCGCCTTCGACGACTACAGCAGGGCGAGCATGAGCCTCAATACCCAGGAGACCGAGAGGATGAGGGAGGGGCTCGAGAGGGAGAGGAGGCTGCCATGCTGAGAGGTGCCATCAAGACGCTCGCCATCGTGGCGCTGCTGGCGGCCGGGGCCGTGGCCCTCGTCTCAGAGCCGGGCCGCAACCTCCGCGGCCTGCCTGACGCCGCCTTGTTCCTGGGATGCAAGCTGCTGGGCGTGTGCCTCGTCGGCGCGGCCTGGTCATTGTTCAACAGATGGAAGGGAGAAGCCATCATTAACACCCTCGCGAGATGGATAGAGGAGGAAAGGTAAGTGCACAGCAGGGTCTTCTGCCAGCAGTGCAGGAAGGAGAAAGTCCTCTTCAGCACGAGAGCCGAGGCGCAGAGCGTGCTGAGGCAGTACAAGAGCAAGGCCTCGGGAGGGGCGAGGGGAAGAATACCCGGGAAAGGCCAGAGGAGGAGGCGCAGGGGCAGGAACGGCAACATCCCCAAGAGGGCCTACTGGCGCGAGGCGTGCAGGGGCTGGCACCTGACGCACAAGGCGAGCGAGGGGACGGCCGTCAAGAGAGAGCCAAGACCATACACGCGCGTCTCATGGAGATACAGTCCCGACTGAAGGCCCCAAAGACGCAGCGCAACAGCTTCGGCGGCTTCAGATACCGCTCCTGCGAGGACATCATGGAGGCCCTGAAGCCCCTGCTGAGGGAGGCCGGCTGCGCCCTGGTCGTCACCGACAGCGTGGAGGTGATACAGAGCGGGATATACATCAAGGCCACCGCCACGCTCTACGACACGGAGACGGGCGAGAGCCTCAGCGGCACGGCCTACGCCGAGAAGGCGGGCCAGAGGGCGGGCATGGACCCCTCGCAGCTCACGGGCAGCGCCTCGTCCTACGCCCGCAAGTACGCCCTCAACGGCCTCTTCTGCATAGACGACAGCTCCGATCCCGACACGGACGAGAGCACGTGCAGGCGGCTGATAGCCGAGGCCCAGACAGAGGGGGAACTGAACAAGATTTACAAGGAGCGCAAGGAGATGCAGGGGGACCGCGTCTTCCTCGCGATGCTGACAAAGAGGAAGGAAGAGATAAGGAAAAACAACAGCCAAGAAAAGGAGACAAAGCAATGAAACTGAAGAGAACAGCCATCGATTTCGACATCGACAGCCACAGCTACACCCTTGACGGGCGCGAGCTGAGGGGCTACACCACGACCATAGGGGCGTGGATGTACCCGCACACCTACGACAACGTGCCCGAGGAGACCCTCAGGAGGGCCGCCGAGAGAGGCACGGCGATACACCAGGGCGTCGCCCTCGCCTACCAGTTCGGGCAGCTCGAGGGCAACCCCGTCACCGAGGTGCAGCAGGCCATAGACCTGCTCAAGGGGAAGGGCCTCGCCCCCCAGGAGTTCGAGTGGCTCGTCACCGACGGGGAGAACTTCGCCTCCGCCTGCGACATCGTCACCGACGACGGCTCGATAGTCGACATCAAGTGCACATCCGAGCTGCACGTGCCCGAGGTCACGCTGCAGCTGTCGGTCTACGCCCGCTGGCTCGAGATGGGCAACGAGGGCCTGAGGGTGCCCGCCCTCTACTGCCTGTGGCTGCCAAGGGAGCAGTACGGCAAGCCCCGCCTCGTGGAAATCACGCGCATTGGCGGCGAGGTGGTCGGGCAGCTCACCCTCGCCTACCTCAACGGGGAGGACAGCGAGGAGTGGCGCAAGGCGCTTGAGCCGAAGCTCCCCGCCGAGACACGCGACATCATCACCGCCATAGCCGAGATGGAGCGGCAGGCCAAGGAGCTGACAGAGAGGAAGGACAAGCTCAAGGAGGCGCTCACGCTCGCCTTCGAGATGTACGGCGTGCGGAAATATGAGGACGAGAACATCACCATCTCGTACCGGGAGGGCGCGACGCAGCAGCGCGTCGACAGCGCGAGGCTGAAGAAGGACTACCCCGATGTCTACAAGAGCGTCACCAAGGCAGTGCCCACAAAGGCCTGCGTCATGATGAGGCTCAAGGACAAGAAATAACTAATTTTCACACACTTAAAAACACCCTTACAAAAATGGACGAGAACAGACTTAGGATGGCCGGCTTCTTCAGGAGGCAGACCGAGCAGGAGCGGACGGGGACGTCGCAGAGGACCGGCAGCGAGTGGATAAAGCAGACCTGGCTCTTCGAGCAGGACGCGCAGCCGGCGGACAGCGTGGTGATGGAAATCTTCGACAAGAAGGTGCAGCAGTGGATAGCCGCGCACCCCGGCGAGCGGGCGATGATTGAGCTCAGGCTCACGACGCGCGAGTACAACGGGCGCCTCTACAACGACGTGTCCCTCGGCAGGCTCTACCACCTCGGGCAGGACGTGACGCAGCAGCCGCAACCGCAGCAGGCACAGCAGACACAGCAGCCGCAGCCCGTGCCGCAGTACCAGCAGCAGTACCAGAAGGAGGATGACTACCAGCCCCTGCCGTTCTGACGGGGCGGGCCTCAAAGGAAAACGGACAGATGGCAAAGGACAAGAGCGACAGAAGCCTTGACAAGGAGGGCGGGCGGGCCGCTATGGTGTTCAATCTCAGGGAGCTCGAGGTGAGCCCCTGCGACGACATCGCGGACCCGCTGCCCATACTCTACCAGGAGAGCGGCGGCGCGCCCGTCCTCACGCCGGGGGGGCTGTCGCTCGTCCTCGGCCCGCCCAAGAGCCGCAAGACGACCCTCTGCCTCGGCCTCATGGCCGCCCTGCTCGGCAGGCCAACCATAGGCTTCGCCGCCGCCTCGGGCAGCTACAAGGTCGTCTACGTGGACACCGAGCAGGGGCAGAGCTACCTCGTGAGGACCGCGCGCAGGGTCTACAGGCTCATGGGCTGGGACTTCGGCAGGCCCGACAAGAGGGTGCGGTTCTTCGACCTCAGGGACCCGGGGCAGGGGAGGACGGGCGAGGCGGCCCGCCTGAGCGTCAAGGCGCAGAGGCTCGCCGCCGTGAGGCAGATAGCCAGGGAGCAGCAGCCCGACGCCCTCTTCATCGACGGCGTGGCCGACCTCTGCGACGACTTCAACGACAACAAGGCGTGCTCGCCCCTGATTGACGAGCTGATGAGGATGGCCGCCGAGGGCAGGATGCATATATGCGCCTGCCTCCACACCAACAAGGACAAGACCACGGAGAGGGGACACCTCGGGGTCATGTACAAGCAGAAGTGCGAGACGACGTTCCTGCTGGAGGCAAAGGGCGGGCGCACCAGGGTCGCCCCCGCCCCCGACGGCTGCAAGCAGAGGCCCTTCGAGACGTTCTGGATAGAGACGGCCGAGCCGTACGCCCTGCCCGCCCTCTGCGAGCCGGCGAGGGAGACGCGCGCCAGGGGACGCAAGACAAGGGAGGAGTAAAAGCACACCAAGATGGAGAGAGAGAGTTTTGTATTCTACAAGAGCTGGGCGGAGGCGATAAAGGTAGTGCCTGGCGACGAGCGCGCCGCCGCCTACGAGGCCATCATCAACTACGCCCTCTACGGCATCGAGCCCGAGGAGTGCGCCCTGAGCGCGCGGATTGTCCTCGAGATGGCCAGGACGCAGATAGACACCAACACGAGACGATACCGCAACGGCTTCAAGGGCGG
>JAJPZF010000197.1:0-1187 GCA_021204545.1 Prevotellaceae bacterium | reverse complement strand
TACCTAATGATAATGATAATGATAATGATAATGATAATGATAATGATATTTTAACCACCATACAGGATGGTGGTATGTCGCACTCTGAAGAGAGCGACGCTCCGACATCACCCTCCAAAAGGGAGGATTTCAACCAGAAGGAATGGGTCGAGTGCTGGAACAGGGCGATGGAGGAGAACAAGGCCACGATACCGCGCGTGAGCTCCATACGCAGCACGAGGCTGGCGGGCTTCAGGGCCCGCATATCGGAACACGGGGAGGAGGCCGTCAGGCGGGCCATCCTCAACGCCGCGAGGAGCGACTTCCTCAACGGCAGGCACAACGGCTGGACGGCCAATATCGACTGGATAATGCAGCACCCCAACAACTTCGTCAAGGTGCTGGAGGGCAACTACGACAACGACAAGAACAAAGCAAGCGGCACAAGAGACTGCAATGATGACTTTAACGCGAGACTACTCGACAAGAGAAGGGGCGTCGAGCCCCCGCACCTCACAGAGAAGGACTTCGAGAATGACAGGTTCATATAGCTTCCCCGACAGCTACACGATGGTGACCGAGGACGCCCAGGGGCGGCCGCTGGAGGGCGTGGCGAACGAGACGTGGCCCTGCTGGAGGTTCCTCGCCCTGATGTACCTCCGCAGGGTGAGGGCGAACGGGTCGGTCTTCGACCCTACCCCCGAGACGGTCGCCAACATAGCGGCCGTGGCCTCGTGGCTGACGGGGGGCGGGCGGCCGTGGCTGCTCATGTCGGGCAACTGCGGCTGCGGCAAGACGACGATGCTGTTCGCCCTGCAGCGGTACTTCGCCGAGGTTCTGCGCTACGGCTTCGTCAGGGACGCGCTGGGGATAACGAGCCTGATGCCCGGCCTGCGCGTGGTGAACGCCAAGGACATCATCGAGGCGCTGGACAAGCGCGACGGCGGGGACGCGTTCGGGCGGCTGTGCTCCGAGCCGCTGCTGGGCCTGGACGACGTGGGCGTGGAGGGGGCCGAGCAGCAGCGTTACGGCAACGTCGTGACACCGCTCTCCGACCTGCTGGAGAGCCGCTACGAGCGCAGGCTGCTGACCGTGATGACGACGAACCTCTCCGCGGAGATGGTGGGGAGGCGTTACGGGGAGCGCACGGCAGACCGCCTGAGCGAGATGGCTAAGGTGGTGTACTTCAGGAACGGGAGCTTCAGGAG
>JAJPZF010000279.1 GCA_021204545.1 Prevotellaceae bacterium | reverse complement strand
AGGATGAGGAACGCCACGAACACGCCCTCCACTCCCGTCACCCTCCACCACTTGCCGGGGGCGAGCTTGCGGAAGGCTGTTATCGTGTTGGCGTGCGTGTGCCTGCCTATCACGAACTCGCTCACCATTATGGGCAAGCCCACGAACAGGACGCACAGTATGTATATAAGGAAGAAGGCTGCGCCCCCGTTGTTGCCCACCTCAGTGGGGAAGCGCCAGATGTTGCCCAAGCCCACGGCACTGCCGGCCGCTGCCAGCACAGCGCCTATCTTGCTGCCGAAGCCTCCTCTGCCCGTCTCCATCCTTCAGGTCAGAAGCTCGTTAAGGAACACCACAGCCACGCCCACGGGGGCTACCCAGCGTATGAGGAAGATGAGCAGCGAGAGGCAGCGCACCCTCAGGCTCCCCTCGTTGGTGAGCTGCGAGACTACGAGCCTCCTGTTCATATACCAGCCCACGAACACGGCTATCGCTATGCCGCCAAGGGGCATGATGAACTTGGCCACAAGGAAGTCGAAGAGGTCGAAGAAGCCCATGCCCATCACCTTCACCCCGCTCCACCTTCCGAAGGACAGAGAGCAGGCTGCCCCAAGCAGGAAGCATACCGCCGTCACTATCCAGGCAGCGCCCCGCCTCGGGATGCGCAGCCTCTCGCTGAGGAAGGCGGTCACTATCTCGTGCATTGATATGGTGCTTGTCAGGGCGGCAAGAAGCAAAAGCACGTAGAACAGCCCCGAGAAGACGTAGCCCACCACGGGCATCCCTTGGAAGACATTGTCGAAGACGTAGGGTAAGGTGATGTACACCAGCCCCGGGCCTGCGTCGGGCTCAACGCCTGCAACGGAGAACACTGCGGGGAAGATGATGAAGCCGCCCAGTATGGCCACCACCGAGTCGATAATGCACACGCTGAAAGCTGACGACACGAGCCTCGTCTCCCGCCCGAAATAGGAGGCGTAAGTAATGAGACATCCCATCCCCACACTTAGAGAGAAGAACGCCTGCCCTATGGCGGAGAGCACCACCGCGGGAGTGACCTTCGAGAAGTCGGGCTTAAGCAGGAAGCGCAAGCCCTCTCTCGCCCCCGACATCGTCAGCGAGCAGCCCACAAGCACCAATATTATCACCAGCAGCAGGGGCATCATAAGCTTGCTGAACCTCTCTATGCCCGCCTCCACGCCCCTCACCACTATCAGGTGCGTCATAACGAGGAAGACGAGCTGATAGACAAGGGGCTTCCACGGGTTAGACGAGAAGGCGGCGAAGACAGAGGCGAAGTCCTGCCCCGAGGTCATACGCAAGAGCAGAGTGTCGCACGTGTAGCGGAGCGTCCAGCCTGCCACAACGCTGTAGAACGAGAGCACCAGCACACCGCCCAGCACGCCGAAGCAGCCCGTTATCATCCAGGGCTTGCCCGGGGCAAGCACGCGGTAGGCATCAACGGTGTTCGCCTTGCTCGCCCGCCCTATCACGAACTCAGCCACCATCACGGGCATGGCAAGAAGGAACACGAAGCACAGGTAAACAAGGATGAAGGCAGCGCCGCCATTCCTCCCCACCTCCGTCGGGAAGCGCCAGATGTTGCCCAAGCCCACGGCACTGCCCGCCGAGGCCAGTATCACGCCCAGCCTCGTGCCGAAGAGACCTCTCTTGCCTTGCGACATCAGTGTTAAATAGTGTACTCCCACGCGAAAGTACTTATTTCTCCCTAACTTTGCCACCGAAACGATGAAAACCTACCCTCTCACGCTCCTCATGCTGGCGGCCATCGCAGTCGCCTCGCTCATCCCGATACCCAAGACGCCGCTACAGGAAGTCCCCTTCTACGACAAGTGGGCGCACTTCCTCATGTACGCACTCCTCTGCCTCGCCGTGTGGGCAGACTACCTGCGCCGCCACAAGAGGGTAAGGTGGGCGGCGGCTCTGCCCCTCACCGTCGTCTTCCCCGTCCTTGTGAGCGGACTGCTTGAGCTGGCGCAGGCGTATCTCACCACCTACCGCAGCGGCGACTGGCTCGACTTCGCCGCCAACAGCGTGGGAGTGCTTCTGGCCACCCTCGTTATGTGCCTCTTCCTCGCCCTCAGGGGGAAGAGGAAGGGTAGATCTTGCCCAAAGACATGAGAAGCAGCTTGGCATATCATGGGATACATGGATGAACCTGCAAGAAGGCTACTGGCAAGACCTCAAGGCCATCGCGGAAAGTGAAGCCCGCAAGAAGGAAGCCAAGGGCTTGCACAAGCGTAGCCGGGGGTCGAGCGTAGCGGAAATAGCAGCTTGCCTTTAGGCTGGCGGTTAGCTTGCAGCTAAGGTTAGCCCCGAAGGGGCATAACAAGCGTAGCCCCTTCGGGGTTATCAGCGGGCAAAAAAAACCGGCCGCGGCATCACGCCGCAGCCAGTCAACAATAACAATGATGTTAAAACCTTTTAGCTATATGATGAAACTTATTTCCATCCGCTCTTGTCAGTCTCCCCAGAAGGAGGAGGCGTCTGTCCAGTTGTTCTCGCCTTTGCCCAGGCAGTCGTAGTCCGGGCTGGCGTCAGTTGTCACGGTGGAGATGGCGAGCATCTGCTCCGTCTCAGTCTCTATGGCCTCAATGCGGGGCTTTGTGTATGTCTTCATTGTCTTAAACGTTTTAGTGGTTTTTACTTGACGAGCACCTTCTTGCCGCCCTTGATGTATATGCCCTTCACAGGCTGGCTCACCTTGCGCCCGCTTAGGTCGTAGACAGCCTCCGTGCCCGTCTCTGTCTCAGCCTCAACGCCCGTGATAGCCGTCTCAGTGCCGTCGCTCGCCGGGAAGAGCAGGATAACTGCGGGAGCGTCGCCACCAGATGCCCCCTCCTCGCTTACGGACAGGTAGCAGTGGTTAGCGCCCAGCTCAATGTCGTCGGAAGCAACGGCGTAGAACGCCAAGCCCTCAGAGCCGTTCTGCAGGACGTAGTTGCTCTGCTCCACTGTCGTGCTTTCGTACACGCCAGTCAGCCAGCCTGCGGTTGCCGTCGGGATAGTAGTGGTAGTACCGTCTATTTCCGGGTATACCCTTGCGGTCACTGCGAAGGTATAGGTATCAGCGTCGCCGCTTACGATGTAAGGAGTGTTAGCCTCAAGGTCGTCTGCCTCAACCTCAACAAGCAGCAGAGCCTTGCCGTCCTCCTCGTCCTCGTCCTCAGTGTCGTAAGCCTCTGTGGAGTAGAACGTCAGCCCTTCTATCTCGGTAGCGTCAGGAGCGAACGGCAGCACAAGCGTGCCGTACTCTGCCTGCAGTGTCCACTCTATCTCGCTTGGAGCCTCGGTGATGGCGAGGGCGTTGTGCTTGGTGGTATTAGTCGTGGTGAACAAGCCCGTGTCGCCTTGAGTGCCGATGTTCTCCGAAGCCTCGTGGTTGTAGATGTTCCAAACACCCTCTGTGGTGGTAGCCTTTATCTGGAAGACGAGAGCCTTGTCAGCGTCTGTCGTGGAGCGTATCGAAGCAGTGTTATTGTTGCTATTATCGAGATCATAAACTGTGCAGAGGTAGTGCGTTGTGCCGTCTGCGTCGTCGAAGCTGATGGTGTAAGCGTTCACCGTTACGTCGGTAGAGGTAGTAGCATTGAAGCTGAATATCTGGTTACCCATGTTCGGGTTAATGTCTGCCGTGAAGGCGAAGCCGTAGCCACCGTCATTGGAGCTCCCCGAGTACTCAATTGCCTTGCCAGTCCAGCTGAGACCTTCGTCAGCCATGGTGACGTTGAACACCTGACCATCGCTCGGGGTGTTCAGCTCGTAGGTAGGAATGCCTTCGGTGAACTCCTCAACGTCTGCCTCGAGTGTCTGTATAGCCGCAAGGATAGCGGCGCTTGTTGCGTCGTCGCCCTTTTCTACCAACTCATTGGCAGTCTTAAGAGCCTCGGCAACGGCTGCCGCCTCGGTGGTAGTCTCTGGGATCTGGAAGGCATCCTCACCAACGTTCACGTATGCCTCCTCGGCAGCGTCGATAGCATCCTGCAAGTCGTCGAGAGTGGGAAGCTCGCTCACGTAAGTGACAGACTTCGTCTCAACGAGTATCCAGTTAACGCAACCTTCCTCGGTCACGCTAATGCTAAGGCTAATCTTGCCGTCATCCTCCACAATCACGTTAGACAGCGTGTACACACCCACATTATCTATTGAAGTAATATCGGAAGCGGACTTAGTCCCGTATGTGGTTTTCTGTTCGATGCCGTTAGCTGCTATTACGACTACCTCGTCCTGATTTGGTGTTACACTATTATTTGTTTGCGTTGCGTTGTTAGCCAAGTTGGCAACGCAGTAAACCTCCACCTCATAAACGCCATCGGGCAGGCCGGTGAGGGTTTGCTTCACCACTTCTTCTGCACCAAAGAAGCTGCTATCTCCACTATAATAATTTATAAGTGAAGGAGAAGTAGTAATACCTGTGTAGGTACTGAAGTCACTATAGCTCTCAGCTACTGGTACCCAAACGCCTAAGAGGTCTGCCTTGTCGTTCTTAAGATTGTAGATCTCCATCGCCACCTTCAGGCTGCTTATTGCGCTCTCCAGTGCATCTGTGTTTTCAGCCGCCGTGAGTACAGCCTGAGCCTCGTCTATAGCTGCCTGCAAGTCGTCCGCTCCAGTGCCAGCCTCAGCCACCAAGTCTGAAGCACTGCTGATAAGCTTAGCCAGCTCACAGATGGCGTAAGTCTGCTCGTCGCCAAGGGAGAGGAGCTTGAAGTTAGTCACGCCCACCCAGTTAGCGTCTGTCGATTCAGTCTTCAAGCCAATCGTCACCTCAGCCGTCTGTCCTGCCTCTGCCTCAACAGCGAAGTCTACAGAGAAGTTCGACCACGTGTTTGGAGTGTATACGCTTGTCGAATCGTTCTCTCCAGCGAAGAGGTAAACGCCGCTGACGTTGTCGAGGGTCTCGTTCTGACGGGTTGCCACAATGTCTGCACTAAGGCGGTACTCACCTGCGGGCAGCGATATCGTCTGCGTTAACGAGCGGTCGGTAAACGTGCCAGTACTCTGGTCAACCCAGCCCTCAAACCAGTTTGTTGGTGTATCTGTGCTTGTGGCGTGTATGAAGCCCTTGGTCTTGTCCTCAAAGTTGGTGCTTGGGGTCTCTGTCCAGTCGCCAGTGGAAGTGGAAGTGCAGTCAGCGTTCTTGATGTACGTGTCCGTCACGTCCTCATCCTCTTCCTGCAGCAGCTCCACCTCGCACAGCCTGAAGTTGTCGAGATAATACTCGCCCATCCAGCGGAACATTATCTGAAGGTATGAGTAATCATCAGAGTTGGTGAACACTATGCCTACCGTTGACCAGTCAGCGCTGATCGTGGGGTCTTTTATCAGCATTGAGGTCTCTGTGCCTAAGGTGTTGGTAAGTGAAGTGTATGCCCACGTCTGAGTGGTTGTGGACGATTTCAACGCCTTGGTGTCATAGCCAAAGTAGTAGGTCTTGTCTTTCTCCAAACTCCAACCCTCTTTAAGAGCATAGGCAGAAGAGCTCCCTCCGTTTTGACTTTCGCCTATACCATAGAGGTACAAGTCACCGTCCGCCGCACCGCCATCGTCGTAGAGAACGAAGTAGGGGGAAGTGATAGTAGCGCCCGTCCCACTTGTCCATCCCGTGTAGCCATACTCGAAGGACGGGTTGGTGATGAGGTTCTTGCCAATGACCCTGTAGCAGTTGTCGTCGTACACTATGACCTCGCCGCTTGCCGTGCCTTTCTCTTGTATCAGCGAGGCGAGGGCGGCGGTGGCAGCGTCAATCTCCGTCTGCGTTGAGGCAGCGTTCTCGTAAGCCTTAACTGCTTCAGTGAAGTTCGTCTCCCCGTCCAGGCCAAGAGCGAGAGCGTCGGTCAGTGCGTTGTTCAGATACGTGCGGTCCACACTCTTGAGGAGAGTGACAGCATTCTGATAGGTCGTGTAGTCGTCAGAGGAGACGAGCAGCCACTGGGCGTTAGCATCGGAAGCGTCCTCGAGAGTGCCGCTTACCACTGTGGTTTCCCCGTCGTACCCGAGGTAGCTCACACCTTCAAGATGGCTCTTGATGGTATATACATTCTCACTGCCCTCAACCCCTTCGATGTCGAAATACATATTATCGTTGCCGTAGTAAGTATCATAGCCATCTTGAGACGAACGAAGGTCTACCCAAATGCTACTTTCACTAATGCAGTACACGTTGGTGTTAGATATGCTACCATTAGTCCAAGTCCCAGAGAAGTCAGAGGTGACAGTCAAAGAATAGCCACTTTGATCGTCAGAGTAGTCCAACTTCACATTAAGACCAGTAGAGCCGAAGGATGCCTCAGTTTGCCACTTGTCGCCATTGACAAGGAACATCCCAGCTTCAACATTGTAGAGGTAGTAGCTACTACCATCAGTCAGATCGCTTCCCGTGGGGGCGGAAACTGTAGGTTCAGCCCATGTGGTGGCAGTCATTCCCTCGGCTTCCACTTGGGCACAAACAGGCGCGGCAAGCCCCAGACAGGCCAGCGCGCAGAAGAGTGATAAATGTTTCTTCATACTCTTGGTTGTTAAAGGAGTTATATGTTGAGTTCTTCTTTCTTTCAGCCTATGTCTCCGCCCCGCGGGGCTTTGCTTTCACATCCCACAGCCGCAAAGTTATGGAA
>JAJPZF010000080.1 GCA_021204545.1 Prevotellaceae bacterium | reverse complement strand
ACAAGGTGGACAACGACTTCTTCCGCGAGCAGTTCCTCAACGATTACCTGTCGGGGCGCGAGGTCTGCGACAAGATGCTCCAGCTCGCCAAGGAGGAGACCGACCCCGACAAGGCGCAATTGATCGTCGACGAGTACGACCGCCCCTTGGCCGTCATCGAGCAGACATTCGCCGAAAGCGGGGCGGCAAACCGCGAGCAGCTTATAGCGATGTACACCCCGAAGGTGGAACAGAACAAGGATAACCTCAACTACCTTCGCAGCGCGATGAACGTGCTCTCGAACAACGAGTGCGACGACACCGACGTTTATTACACTGCCGCCAAGTACGCCTACGACATAGAGCCGACCTACGAGAGCGCAATCGGCATGGCACAGTACAGCAAGCAGCAGGGAAAGATGGACGACATGCTGACCTACTACAACAAGGCCCTCGAGCTTTGCACCACAGACAAGACCCGCGGGCGCATCTGCATGAACATCGCCTCCAGCCTTATCAACGGCAAACAGTACACTGGCGCCCAGGTTTATCTCGACCGCGCGACGGAGTATGACGCAGATCTCACGGGGCAGGCTTGCCTTAAGAAAGCCATCGTGTTCACCGCACTCGGGCAGTATCCTCAGGCACTCACTTGCTGCACAGACGCAGCCGCCGCCGACATCACCGTGAGCGGCTCGGCCAACCGCCTCAGCGACAAGATCAAGGCAGCGCAGGCTAACGCCGCCGCGAACGCCAAGGCAAAGGCAGCCTACGACGCATACATCGCCCAGCAGAAAGCGGAGGAAGACTTCTGGGGCAAGAAGTAATCGGCAAACCGGCCGCAGAGATATAGCGACTTCATAATGCATTTGGTTTTTTCGGGATGGGGTCTTTGAGGCCTCATCCCGATTTTCTTTTCCCCGGAACCTGCGGGACGCATGCCAGCGGCCGCGCAGTCATTCACGAAAAGTCGCGCAGTCTTTCACGGAAAGTCGCGCAGTCTTTTCCTCACGGCCTCACGAGGCGATGACGAACGAAACCAACATTAACCCCGAAGGGGTTGCATAAGCGTAGCCGGGGGTTGAGCGAAGCGGAACCCCCGGTATCGGACATGATTCCGAATTGTGCCGAAGGTACAACCCATTGACAAGGGCGCATTCGCAGCAAGTTCGATGTGAATATGTGCAGTACCTTCGGCACTAATTAACACTACCGCATTATCCGGGGGTGTCGCTTCGCACTTCGTGCGCTCCGTTTGCTCATTTGGCGAGCCTCCGGCTCGCTGGCCCCGGCTACGCTTGTTATGCACCTTAGGGGCATCGTTTGCGGGACATTGGCTCCCGCCCGCCCGAGACGAGACAATCGGCCTGCCTTGTCACTCGGCTGTGCCGGGCAGACGGGGGGCGGGGTCGTACGTGATGCCGTCGAGGGCGTTGCGGCCCTCGGGGTCGGTCAGCACGAAGGTGAACATCCATTTATTAAGCCTCACGCCGGGTGCCGGCACGTAAGGGAGCTTCAGGAAAACCTTGTTCCAGCCCTTGCGCAGGCGCACCTCGAGGGGTTTCCTCGCCGAGAAGTTCTCGTTTAGCAACGGCTGCTCAGGGTTCGCTTCGTCGGGATTGCCCAGCCACTGGGGCGGAAGCAGCTCCTCGTCGTTAAGCCAGAGGCGCGAGCCCTTGCGGTCCCATTGCGAGGGGAAAGGCGAAGGGTCGGACTCGGAGCGGCTGTAGTTCTGGAACTCCACGAGCGCCCCCGCGGTCTGTTCCAGGGGAGAATAGACGAAGGTCCAGGCGTAAGCCGTGGTGCCGGTCTGCGGGTCGTCGAAAAAAGCAGGCACGACGCCGCCCCAAGTGTGGCGCAGATAGACGGCGGCACCCGTTGCCCGGCGGGTGCGGAACGTGTCAGCGCCAAGCACGAACAAGGGCTGCGGCCCCAGCGTGTCGGGCGGAAGGACGGCAGCAGCCTGCCCGCCGTTGGGAAAAGCGTCCGTGATGAGCCAGCGCACATTCGTTTGCCGAACGTAGGGAACAGGCTCGCCGGCGAGCGAGTGCCGCTTGTGAAAAAGGAAGCGACGCTCCCAGTCGGCGAACTCCTCGTACACGTCGCTGCCCTCCGGCGGCAAGGTCACCCCGCCCTGCTCTATATACTCCTCTCCCCCGCCCTTCCAGGCCCTTTCGGCAGAGGCAAGCACGCAGGCGTAGAAATTATTCTGCCTCAGGATGTCGCTCTGCAAGGGCAACGGGCGGTCGTTCCATACCGCAGTGACAGTGCCTACCGCCTCGTCGGTGGCCGCCTGCTGATAGTAGATGTTGCTCTTGTACAGCCCCACGATGTCGGCAAAGCAGTCAAAATGATTTATGTAGTTATAGCGGCAGTCGATATTAGGCTTGCCCGGGACGGCCCTCCCCGCGGTCGACCACATTTGCGTCATGTCGCAGAAGTCCTGCGCCGCAATGTCCACGCCGCGGATCGGGTTCCACACCACCACTTTCCTGCCCGTTCGTCGCACCGTCTCCGCCATCTCCGGCAAGAAAGTCGGGTCGGTAATCTGCCGCTCGTCGGCACCGATGTGGATGTAAGGCGCAAGGGGAAAGGCGGCAGCCACCTCGGCCAGTATCCGCTTCAGCTCAGTCTTTCCCTCCGCGGTCTGCATGTCGTGACCCATAGCCCGCGCGAACGCCCCGCTGTGGCCGGGCATGTCTATCTCGGGGATAACGTAGACCCCTCGCGTGCGCGCGTACCTTTCTATAAATGTACACTCCGCCTGTGTGTAGAACTTGCCCTGGTCGCGCGTCATCGTCTCGGCAGCCGTCAGTTGCGGATAAGAGAGTATTTGCATACGCCACGCCTGGTTCTCGGTGAGGTGGAAGTGGAACGTGTTCACCTTGAAGCGGGAGAGCAGGTCAATCTCATGCAGGATTTCCCGCGTGTCAATGTAGCTGCGGCCGCAGTCGTGCATGAAGCCCCGCACGGGGAAAGCGGGCCAGTCGGTGATGCTTACAGGCTCGAGCGCCTCCTCACCGCTCTCCCACCCCTCTGCCAGTTGCCAGAGCGTCTGCGCGGCTCGTGTGAGGGAGACGAGGTTCAGGGCGAGAATCTCAACGGTGTCGGCAGAGACGCGCAGAGAATATGCCTCGCGCCGGTAGCCGGCGAGCGGCTTTTCCGACGAACCCTGTATGTCGTCGACGAACCGCACGCTGATCGTCGCCCCTCGTCCGCCTTTGTCGTTGGAAAATCTCTTAAGGAACTCGTCGAGAACATAGCAGGAACTGTCCGAAAGCAATGCTATGGGCCTGCCCAACTCGAAGCGGCTCGCCCCCTCGTTCTCAGCAATGATTTTTGGCACAGGCAGCAGGTGTTCCGCCTTGCCGAAGGCGGACTGATGGCCGATGGCGGTGAGGATTATCGCGAGAACTGCGTAGAGGAAGGGGTTTCTTGCTTGCATGCGGGCTGATTGTTAGTGAAGTCAAAGGTAGCGGAATGCGGCGAGCGGGCAAAATGTCTGCCGCATCAAAGTTTGGCTCTCGCAGTGAATCTTCGCAGATAACATATTGATAACGAGAAGGTAAGGCAGCCTTGCAGGAAAAGCTACACTGCCCGCGGGCTAATCTCTTGCTGAGAAAAAGCGTATCACGATGGGTTACAAACGGAAAATAGTTGCCATAAAGGTGTGAAGATTTCTAAAGGAAAGAGGCTTTATGTTAATACTTATGCTTACCTTCGCGCTACTAACCCGTGAGATTAAACGATTAATCCTGATAAACTCTCAAAGCATTATGCGTATGAAAACAATGAAGAGCCACGCTCTTGCCGTGGCGACAGCCGTGCTTGCGCTGTCAGTCGCCTCGTGCGTTGACAACGATTACGACTTGACAGGTAACATCGACTTCACCGTCACGCTTGGCGGCGACTCGTTGATGGTGCCGTCGAGCGACACGGAAGAGATGACAATGGACGAGATCCTCAGTGTCGACAGCACGAACACTGGCAGCCTTCGCATCGCCGAACAGGGAGACTGGGACATGGACGAGGGCGACCTCTACCTCTACGCCGACAACGCGGAGGACGAGAACAGGAGTACCATCACCACCCCAGCCGCCCACTTGTCTGCAAACTCCATGAAAGGAAGCGCCTCTGTAGCGGCGGGCGGCCAGCAGGTGAGCCTAAGCGTGGCGGTGAACACCACGGACGCTATCGGCGAGGAAATCATAGAGATGGACGAGGCGGAAGTCGTGGGGACGCTTATCTTCACGCTTGGAGGCTCGGGGCTGACGCTGAGCAAAGGCTTCACGATCACCCTGCCCGACTACTGGACTGTGCAAGGCTCGGGCAGCAAGTACACTGCCTCTAACAACGTTATCACCTTCAACGAGGCCGCTTCACTGCCCACCACGGTGACTGTCTACCTGTCGCACTACGACTTCACAAGCCCGCTCACCAGCTTCACCTCGGGCAACCCCGGCACGCTGACAATGGGAGGCAACATCCTGCTCAGCGGCAACGTAAGCTCAAGCAACTCGTCCGCCACCAACCTCACAGCAGAAATCGGGACGAGCCAAACGAACCTGCTGAGAATCCACGGCATAGTGGAGCCTGAGATAGACATAACAGTAGACCCGATGGAGTTCACGGACATCGACGATGTCTTGCAAGACGAGGAGACTAACCTCGACTGGGACAACCCGCAGATATACATGACCGTGGTGAACCCCACTGAGATGCCCATCAACTTCACACAGATAAAGTTCAAGTCGTTCCTTTACCGTGAGTACGAGACCGAGTCGCACGACCTTTCCATCGGCTCCGACTATATCGGCGTGACGACCTCGGACAGCATCATCGCCGAGCCGTCGGACGACGAGGGCTACGTCCTCGGTCTCTTCCCCGACCACCTGCCCGCAAGCGAGAGCAGCAGCGTGGACAGCCAGGTGAAGATATCGGGAATGGTGGACATGATGCGTCGCATACCCGACAAGATGGACATATATGACATCGAGGCAGACGTGGTTAAGCAGAAGTGCTGGGTAGATATGGACGAGACCACCGAGCTCGACGTGAAGTACCACATGGTCGCCCCGCTCTGCTTCGGCGAGAAGCTTGCCATCGTCTACAGGGACAGCCTGTCGGGCTGGCGCGACGACCTTAGGAAGGTCACGGGAGCGGATAAGCTCGAGGTGACGATGGACATACATAACAAGGTGCCCTTGCAGCTCGACCTGACGGCCGCGCTTATGGACATCAACAGCGACACCATACCCGACACGAAGATGACGCTGGAGATGGACCCCGAGACGCCGAGGCTCCCCGCAGGCACGCCCGAGAGCCCGAGCACGAGCCACGTGAAGTTCTACATAACGTGCCTCGAGCGTGAGAACATAACCCTGCTCGACGGGCTGCTGCTTCGCCTCTTCTCCACGAACGTGCAGGACTGCGTGGGCGTGAACATCAACCAGTCGCAGAGCGTGACGCTGGACAACATTCGTATTAATCTATTAGGAGGTGTAACCATTGACGCAAACTAAGCCATGAAGACACTACATAACAACCACAGCAGAGCAATGAAGACTTTAGTCATAACCGCGGCGCTCGCCCTCGGCTGCACAGCCGCCGCACTGGCGCAAGACGGGCTGAGAAGCGCATATTTCCTTGACGGATACACCTACCAGCACCGCATGAACCCCGCCATGGCAGGCGAGAGGAACTACGTTAGCTTCCCGTTCGTGCTCGGCAACATCAACGCCGGGGCGCAGGGAACAGTGGGAGTGTCGAACTTCCTCTACAAGCTGCCCGGCGGGCAGCTCACGACGTTCATGCACGAGAGCGTGGACGCCAATAGCTTCCTCTCGGGGCTTAAGGGCAAGAACAAAGTGAACGCCGACCTCACGTACAACATAATGTCGGCGGGCTTCTTCAAGTGGGGAGGCTTCAACACCGTTGAGCTTAACCTGAGGAGCAGCACGTCGATGAGCATACCCAAGGATATGTTCGAGTTCATGAAGCTTGGCATGAGCAGCTCCAACACCTACTACGACATCGGCAACCTCGGGCTCTCCTCGATGACTTACGCCGAGATTGCCCTCGGTCACTCACGCAAGGTGCTGGACAACCTCGACGTCGGGGCGAAGGTTAAGGTATTGGTAGGGCTGGCGCAAGCCTCGGTGAAGATGAAGGACCTGACGGTGAGGATGACCGACGAAGAGTGGGAGGTGCACTCGAAGGGCGAGATGTCCGTCGGCCTCAAGGGGCTTGAGATGCCAACCAAGGCGGAGGCTGGCGCAAGCTACGACGACGAGAAGAACGAGGGCGACCTAATCTCGTGGGACGACATTGACATGGGCAGCTACGGACTTAACGGAGGCGGCCTGGCGTTCGACCTCGGAGCTACCTACAAGTTCCGCGACGACCTCGAGTTCTCCGCCGCCATCACCGACCTGGGCTTCATTAAGTGGGGAGCAAGCACCGTCGCCAACACCGCCGACGACACGTGGACATTCGACGGCTTCCACGAGGTGGGCATGACAGGAGACAAGGACGACAAGCTCGACGACCAGATGGACGACCTCGGAGACCAGCTGAGCGACTTCTTCAACTTCCACAAGACGAACAAGACCAAGGGCAAGGCCCGCGCCCTCGGGGCAACGCTCACCCTCGGCGCG
>JAJPZF010000019.1 GCA_021204545.1 Prevotellaceae bacterium | reverse complement strand
CACTTAATGGCCGGGAAGCCTCCGTTTTTGGCCGGGATGACGGCAAAAAGGCCACTTTCAAGTCGTTTTGAGGAGTGCTTTGACGCCTCCGCAGGCATCGGGCGACGCCTACGGAGGCATCGGGCGACGCCTACGGAGGCATCGTGCGATACCACGTGTGGCGTCGCCCGACTCGCAGCGTGCGTCGGGGCCGCTCGCAGCGAGGAGTCGGGCCGAGGCTCTATGAGCCGCCGGCCTCACGCGACGTTGCTATCGGCACGCGCCTCGATGGCCGTCGGCCATACGCCTTCGTGCCGCCAGCCCGCGGGCAGCCGTCGCGAGCATTCCGGCAACCGAACGACGGGCAATAAGAACGCGGCGGACGGGTTGTACCTTCGGCACAAACATGTGACGCGCACCTTCATCCGGGGGTGTCGCCACGCTTGCTAACGCAAGCGACCACACCTGTCGGGAAGAACTCCGCTCTTCCGGCCCCGGCTACGCGTATGCAGCCACGTCGGGGCTATCCGCGGCTGTCGGGCGGGACGTTCGCGGCGATTGGGCGGCGCGGCAACGAGCCAACCCCCTTCGGGGAGCGTTCAAGACAAACGCGCCTCGACGGCCCCGCTGCCACATTTCGCTGCCATATCGCCGGCGGTTGGGAAGAATTGCTTATTTTTGCACAGACCTTACCGACCCCGCAATGAACAACACGCTGATAGACAACTCATGCGACGCCCTGCTGATGGTGAACAAGCTCAAGGAATGCCTTGCCGCGCCGGGCCTCACAACCGTGAGGATAGCCACGGGATACTGGGACATACCGGGCCTGGCGCTCGTCGCCCAAGAGCTCGGGCAGTTCCTCAGCCGCGAAGGCACACGCCTGCTCCTGCTCATAGGCAAAGACCCTTACATCTACGCCTCGCAGCTCAAGCAGCCGAAATACAAGGGCGCCTCCTACCCTCTCGACTTCATCCGCACCGACCTCAGCGAGCTCGAGGCCAAAGACGAGTATCAGGCCGCCGTCTCGCTCCTGCTCGACCACTGCTCCGCCAACGCAGACTCGAAGATACAGATACGCGTCTTCCGCAAGAACGAAAGCGACGAGACGCAGTTCCTCCACTCTAAGTGCTACATCTTCGAGGCTGACGGCGGCAACGTGGGCTACGGCATCGTGGGCAGCTCCAACTTTACCGGGAAGGGGCTCGTGGGCAACGCGGAGCTGAGCTACCTTGAGACCGACAACATGCTGGTGCTTGCCCCGCAGCCCGTGGGCAACCGCAAGTCGCACCTCGTCTGGTTCAACGAGAGGTGGGAGACGGCAGAGCCGTGGAACGAGACCTTCCTTGAGCAAGTGCTCCGGCCTGCTCCCATCACCAGGAAAGTAATCAAGCTGAAGGACGCGCCGCAGCCTTTCACGCCCCACGAGCTTTATGTCAAGCTCCTTCAGACACAGTTCGGCGACATCGTCGACCAGCCGCTCGCGCGCCAGATAGAAAGCTACCTGCCCGAGGGCGTCAGCAAGCTCGACTACCAGATAGAAGCCGTGAAGCGGTGCCTCAGCATCATGCGCGAGCACGGAGGCTTCATACTCGGCGACGTGGTGGGACTTGGCAAGACCATCGTCGGCACGCTCGTCATCAAGCGCTTCCTCACTGTCCCCGACGAGGACGGCCGCGAGCCGCAGGCGCTCATCATCACTCCCCCCGCCATACAGCAAGGCTGGCGGAAGACCGTGGAACAGTTCGACGAGAAGGACGGGCAGAAGATCGCCCCGCACATCGACTACATCACGACGGGCAGAATCAGCCTGCTGCTCGGCCCCGACGACGAGGGCGACGACCTCGAGGAACGCGACACGGGAGAGTTCGCCACCGAGCTACAGCAGAAGAACTACGGGCTCATCATCATCGACGAGAGCCACCGCTTCCGCAACAGCAACACAGCCATGTACCGCGCCCTCGACGAGCTGATAGAGAAGATAAGCTGCGAGACGGGCGTCACCCCGTACGTCGGCCTGCTCTCCGCAACGCCGCAGAACAACAGGCCCAACGACCTGAAGAACCAGATCTACCTCTTCGAGCGCGACCACCTCGAAAGCACACTCAAGAAGGCTAAGGGAGGCAACCTCGAAAGCTTCTTCTCCGACATCAACCGGGCCTACAACGAGATAATCAGCCTCAAATGCGGGCTGACCGGGCAGGAACGCAGGCAGAGGCTGGAGGGCATATCGACGGAGCTGCGCGAGTGCGTGCTGAACGACATACTCGAACGCCGCACACGCACCGACGTACGCCGCTACTACCGGCGCGACATGCAGGAGCAGGGGCTCGTCTTCCCCGACATCGTGGGCCCGAACAACCTGAAGTACGACATGGACCAAGAGCTCGCTCGCCTCTTCTACGACACCATGTCCGCCATCGCCACGACGGAGGAGGAGGGGCAGCAAACGGGCGGTTGCCTGAAATACTACCGCTACCGCGCCATCGAGTTCTTCGCCGACCCCGCCAACGAACGCAAGCACACGGGCCGCGGCAACCGCGGTGTGCGCGACGTCACAATGCAGCTCGCCCGAATCATGCAGATCATGCTGGTGAAGCGACTGGAGAGCAGCTTCACCGCCTTCAGAACCTCGCTGCTCAACCTGCGCCGCTACACGGAGAACATGATACGCATGTGGGACAACGACACAATATTCATCTGCCCGAAGATTGACGTGAACGCCGAGCTCGACACCGAGGCCAAGAGCAGGAAGAAAGGGAAGGCGGTCTCCTTCGACGACTGTGTGGAGGACCTGCGAGCCAAGATCCGCAGGCTCAACGAAACGCATAAGAACGAGCGCGGCCAGAATGCCGAATACACACGGGCAGCCTTCCGACCCGAGTACTTGCAGCTGCTCAAGAGCGACCGGCAAATCATCTCAGACCTCTGCGACCGCTGGGCGCGCAACTCCGAAGACCCTAAGTTCGACACATTCAAAGAGAGCCTCAACCCCATCCTCTTCAACCCGGAGACCAACACGTCGGGGAAGCTCGTCATCTTCTCAGAGGCCATCGACACCGTGCAAACGCTCGCCAGGGCCGTCGAGAAAAAAGGGCACAAGGCTCTCGTCGTGACGGCCGACAAGCGCGACACGCTGGAGCACACCATAGAGCAGAACTTCGACGCCAACTACACAGGCGAGCAGCGCGACGACTACGACGTGCTCATCACCACCGAGGTGCTGGCCGAGGGGGTGAACCTTCACCGCGCGAACGTCATCCTCAACTACGACACGCCCTGGAACTCAACACGCCTCATGCAGCGCATCGGCAGGGTGAACCGCATCGGCTCGAAAGAGCCACGCGTCTACGTCTACAACTTCATGCCCAGCGCACAAGGCGACCACGAGATACAGCTGGTGCGCAGGGCCCAGACGAAGCTTCAGTCGTTCCACACGCTTTTCGGCGAGGACAGCAAGATCTTCTCAGAGGAGGAGAGCCTCGTGCATTACGACCTCCAGAAGGCCGTGGAGGGGGAGGAGTCGCCCATGCAGAAGTACGTGCAGGAGCTAAAGGACTATAAGGCCGCGCACCCCGAGCGTTACGCCCTGATAGAGCAGGCCCAGGAGGGATGGGAAATGGCGCAGGCGCAGGCGGGCAACGGCTACTTCCTCGTGAAAGCCGAACGCTCCGCGCGCCTGGCAATATGCCTGGGCGACGCGGACAACGAGCCGGCCTTCATCTCCATGCCTGAGCTGATGGAGAGGCTAAAGACCCCCGAGGACACACCAAGGCTGCCGCTGCCCGACGGCTGGCAGACGCTGCGCGAACGGGCGCTGACGGAGTACAACCAGTACTTCGTGCGCGTCAACAAAGCCCGCGCGGGCGACAGGCTGACGCAGGCGTTGAATGTGATCGTGAAACTCTTCGAATGCGAGGGACTGTCGCAAGAGTCCAAGCAACTGCTCAGGAGCGCAAGCCGCATCGTCAGGCGGGGCAACCGCGACCTCATCAACAAGATGATAGCCATCGGCAAAGCTCTGGACGAGAAGAAGCAGCAAGGGCAGCTCGAGACCCTTACCAACGAGGTGACAGACGACATACTGCGGCGCGGGATAGCGCAACTGGTGCGCAACGTGGAGCAGAGGCAGGGAGAGGCCGCCGTGCTGCTGGCCACGCTGAAGTGAGACACTGACATTATACCTTATATATATGAAACACCGACAAAACGCTATGGAACTGGAGACTCTCAAAACTTATCTCAACAGCACATACCAAGGCTGGGAATCGTTCCGCGACAACATCGTCTTCCCCATCTTCGGACGGAAAGACTTCGAGGACGCTTTCGGGGCGGAGCTGCTGCGCAACCAGCCCGAATGGCAGCGGCTGGCCAAGGACACGGGCATTCGCAGCGTGAGGATGGTGGGAAGCATAATGGTGGGAGTGGAGCCGCTGCAGATCTTCGACGTGACGGTAGGCGACCGCGTGGTCATGGAGCGCAACCGCGTGACCATACAGCGACTGATACGCTCCCTCATGCAAAAATACTCGTGCGCCTTCATGCTCTTCCACTATGACCAGCAGGAACAGTGGGACTGGCGCTTCAGCTACTGCCATAAGGGCGGCAAGGACGAGGAGATCACCGACAGCAAACGCTACACCTTCCTGCTCGGCCCGGGACAGTCGTGCCGCACCGCAGCGGAGAACTTCCTGACGCTCTACAAGAAGCGGGGCTCACTGGACATTGCCGACATAGAGAACGCCTTCAACGTTAAGGCCCTCTCCGACGAGTTCTTCGACAATTACAAGGAGCATTACCAGCGGTTCGTCGATTACATCAGAGACCCGGCCAACGGCATAAGGCAGAACTTCCTCGACACCGGCCTCGACCGCACAGGCTTGACGCAGGACAAGGCCAACGACCTGGAGGAGAAACCCATACGCGACTACGTGAAGAAGCTGCTGGGCCGCATCGTCTTCCTACATTTCCTGCAGAAGAAAGGCTGGCTGGGAGTGCCGGCGGGCAAGCCGTGGGGCGAGGGCGACCGCCAGTTCATGCGGCACCTCTTCCAGCAGGCCACGGAGGAGCAGAAGGCGAACTTCCTCGACAACGTGCTTGAGCCGCTCTTCTCCGACGGGCTCGACACCGACCGCGGCTCCAAGGGAGACGTGTTCAACACCACTGTCCCTGGGCTCACTGACGTGCGGGTGCCCTACCTCAACGGCGGTCTCTTCGAGCGCGACGAACAGGACCAGAAGGACTGCCCCTTGCCGCCGCGGCTCTTCGGCGAGCTGCTCGAGACGCTATCGCAATATAACTTCACCATCGACGAGAACGACCCGAACGACGCCGAGGTGGGTGTCGACCCCGAGATGCTGGGGAGGATATTCGAGAACCTCCTCGAGGAAAACAAGGAGAAAGGGGCATACTACACGCCGAAGGAAGTTGTGCAGTACATGTGCCGCGAGAGCCTGATAGCCTACTTGCAGACAGGGCGCGGGGAGGAGGAACGCGGGCTCATCCGCGACTTCGTGCTGACGCGCGACCCCGCGCCGCTGCGCTGGCTGCAAGAGGCAGTTGACCGGGAGCTCACGGAAGTGAAGATATGCGACCCCGCCATTGGGTCCGGCGCCTTCCCGATGGGCTTGCTCCGAGAACTCTTCTTCTGCCGCTGCGCCCTCAAGCCCTCGCTCGCCGCCGACCCCGCCGAGGTGAAACGCGACATCATCGAGAACAACATCTACGGCGTGGACATTGACCGCGGCGCCGTCGACATTGCCCGACTGCGCTTCTGGCTCGCCCTGATAGTGGACGAGAAGCAGCCCATCACACTGCCGAACCTTGACTATAAGATTATACGCGGCAACTCTTTGCTTGAAAGCTTTGCAGGCTATGACATGGCAAACATAATGGAGAAAAACGGCAGCGAGCAACTTGTGTTTGACTACGACACTTGCAACCAGGCATTTATTCAAGAGCATATACATCGCTACTTTGCTGAGTACGACCACGAAGAAAGGCAGAGGCTGCGCGACAGTATCTCAAATGCAGTAAAGAACCTCATCATCTCCAACGTGGGCGGCAACATCGAAGAGAAGCTCAAAGACATTGAACCGACCGACACCGATCAGTTCTTCCTCTGCCATACTCTGTTTAGCGATGTCTTCTCACGTGAAGGGAAAAAGGGCTTCGACATCGTCATCGGCAACCCGCCGTACATAGAGCTTCAGAAAAACAAAGGCGAGCTCGCCCAGCTTTATCAGGACGCTGGGTACGATACCTTTGCAAGAAAGGGGGACATTTACTGCCTGTTCTACGAGCGAGGCTACCAACTGCTGCGCAAGGGGGGACATCTCTGCTTCATCACTTCCAACAAGTGGATGCGGGCAGGATACGGAGAGAAGACACGCAGGTTCTTTGCCGAGAACACCAACCCTGAGCTGCTGATTGACTTCGCGGGCGTGAAGATATTCGAGAACGCAACCGTCGACACAAACATCCTCCGCTTCTCGAAAGCCAGCAACCAGCACAGAACTCTCTGCGCCGTGACGAACAAGAAGGACAAAAACATCGTCACTAATCTGAGCGATTTTGTTCGTCAGAACGGGGCCGAAACCAGCTTTTGCAACGGGGACAGCTGGGTCATACTCTCCCCCATTGAACAAAGCATAAAGC
>JAJPZF010000116.1 GCA_021204545.1 Prevotellaceae bacterium | reverse complement strand
CGCAGGACGCTGACTTCTGGAACGACCAGAAGCGGGCGGAGGAGCAGATGAGGCTCGTCAAAGGCTTGGAGAAGTGGATACGTGGCTACGAGGAGGTGCGCAACCTTGCCGACGAGCTTCGCCTCGCTGTGGAGTACTATAAGGAAGAGCTTGTCACTGAGCAGGAGGTGGACGAGCTTTACGCACGCACCATCGCCGCCATCGAGAGCCTTGAGCTTAAGAACATGCTTCGGGGCGAGGAGGACTCTATGGACGCTGTGCTTAAGATTAACGCCGGGGCAGGCGGCACCGAGGCGCAGGACTGGGCGCAGCTGCTGATGCGTATGTACATCCGCTGGGCTGAGGCGCACGGGTATAAGTGCAGCGTCAGCCACCTTCTCGACGGCGACGACGCGGGCATAAAGACCTGCACGCTGGAGATACTCGGCGACTATGCCTACGGCTACCTTAAGAGCGAGAACGGCGTACACCGCCTCGTGCGGGTCTCGCCCTACAACGCCCAAGGGAAGCGCATGACGAGCTTCGCCTCCGTCTTCGTGACGCCTCTCGTCGACGACACTATCACCGTCAACATCGAGCCTGCCCGCATATCGTGGGACACGTTCCGCTCCAGCGGCGCGGGCGGGCAGAACGTGAACAAGGTGGAGTCGGGCGTGAGGCTGCGCTATCAGTACAAAGACCCCTACACGGGCGAGGAGGAGGAGATACTCATAGAGAACACCGAGACACGCGACCAGCCCAAGAACAAGGAGAACGCTATGCGACTGCTCCGCTCCATCCTCTACGACAAGGAGCTGCAACACCGCATGCAGGAGCAGGCGAAGGTTGAGGCGGGGAAGAAGAAGATTGAGTGGGGCAGCCAGATAAGGAGCTACGTCTTCGACGACCGCAGGGTGAAGGACCACCGCACCAACTGCCAGACCACCGACGTTGACGCGGTGATGGACGGCAAGCTGGACGGCTTCATCAAGGCTTACCTCATGGAGTTCGGGGCAGACACATCTAAGCAATAACACACGTATGAGCAAGAACAGGAAGCTTAAGAGAGAGCAGCTTCGCTCCAAGAGGGAGGAGAAGCAGGCTCGCAAGGTGGTGACGGGCATCATCATAGCCATTGTCATCCTTGCCGTCCTTATGATAACCTTCCTCTCGCTGGCAGGGCTCTGATGCACTTCGAGATAGAGAGGAAGTTCCTGGTCGTGGGCGAGTTCAAGAGCCTCGCCTACAATGAGACACGCATCCTTCAAGGCTACATCAGCTCAGGCAATGGGCGCACGGTGCGGGTGCGCATACGCGACGACCAAGGATACCTTACCATCAAGGGACCGAGCGGCAAGGCGGGGCTCTCGCGCTACGAGTTCGAGACCACCATCCCACTCCAGGACGCCCGCGACCTTATGCGCATCTGCGAGCCGGGCATAATAGAGAAGACCCGCTACCTCGTGCGCAACACCGACGGCCGTCACACGTGGGAGATAGACGAGTTCTACGGAGAGAACGAGGGCTTGCTGCTTGCCGAGATAGAGCTGGAGAGCGAGGCCGAGGCTTTCGACATCCCGCCCTTCATCGGCAGGGAGGTGACGGGCGACCGCCGCTTCTATAACAGCCACATGCGCAAGAACCCCTTCCGCCTCTGGAAGGATCAAATTGAACAAAACCAATAAAACATCACCACTATGAAAAGATTATCGTTTGCTATCGTGGCGGCCGCCTCGCTTCTGCTGTCCGCTTGCCAAAAGGAAAAGAGCTTCACCTTCGACTGCGATTTCTCATCCGTCAAGGAAATGGGGATGACGGTCGACTCTCTCGCGCTTTATGTCGGCGGGGAGGTCATCGCTTCCGCCAAGGAATTGCAGGACGACCACGCTGTCCTGAAGGGAAAGATCGACGAGCCCGCCATCGGCACCCTAAGGGTTTACGTCAGTATGCAGGGGCTGACAGACTCCAGCGACTTTGGGCTTATCGTTGAACCCGGGACAATCACGATGGACGCGAACGGGTATTTCGCCCGCGGCACGGAGCTTAACGACGCTGTCGCCGAGCTTTTCATGCGGCTCGACAGCATCGTGAAGACCGAAGGCGACTGCCTCCCGGCGCTCACCTCCTTTGTCGAGGCGCACAAGACCGACGTAAGTTCAGCCCTTGTTCTGGGCGACGAGGCGACTTCCGAGCTGCTCGACTACGAGGAGCTCAGCGGTCTCTACGAAAAACTCAGCGACGAGGTGAAGGCCACAGACAAGATGCAGGCTCTGAAGCTTAAGCTCGACAAGCTGGCAGCCACTGCTCCCGGCAGCATGTTCACCGACTTCGAGGCGGAATATAACGGGGAGGTGCAGCATTTCTCCGACTTCGTGGGCAAGGGCAAGTACGTCGTAGCCGACTTCTGGGCGAGCTGGTGCGGACCCTGCCGTGGGGAAATCCCCAATCTCATCAAGGTTTACAACGCATACAAGGGGGACAGCCTCGAAGTTGTCGGGGTGGCCACGTGGGACAAGCCCGAGGACACGCAGAAAGCCATCGATGAACTGGGCATCCCCTACCCGCAAATCATGAACGCCCAAAGGGCTGGCAGCGACGCTTACGGCATAGAGGGCATCCCCGAGATTATACTTTTCGCCCCCGACGGCACGATCCTCAAGCGCGGACTCCGTGGAGACGCCATCGAGGCCGCCGTCAGAGTGTGCCTCGGCCTGTGAGAGAGGCGGCCGTTTCCCTGAGCTTTCTCGCTTCTTTTTCCTTAGGTTCGCAGGCGCAAAGCCTTAGGCAAAACTTCTATTTCGACACATATACCACCACGAACTTTCGTGCAAGCGAGAGGAGTTAAAGGCTGTCTTCACCCCTCCCCCTGTCGTCCCAGTACAATTCGAGCGGTTGCAGTTGACGAAAAACGACGATGAAATGGTCAACGAGCTGGAGGCTCGACCGAAAAAGACGGACGCTTGCGCAGCAAGTTCGTAGGTTACGTCCTCCAAGCCTGTGGCTTTCCGCATGACTGCAGAGGGGAACAAGCTGCGAGCCTAAAGCTTTCGCCAGAAACCCTTAGGCATTCGCGACGATTCCCCTAAGCTTTTTTTATTTTTCCTTAGGGTTTCGCGTCGATTCCCCTAAGCTTTCGCGGCAAATGTACATGTGAACTTGCGAAAATGTACATGTGAATTTGAAATTTCCACATGTGAACTTTGAGGGTGTCTTTGGGCGTGGGAGAAATGGTCAGGGAAAGTACGCTAACCTTTCGCAAAGATAATGAAAATCCTCGGGAAACGCAAGCGGGAGAGCGATTGTTTGCAGAGAAGAGCCAACGGGGCGGCGGACCACAATCAAGCACGTGGCAACAGGCAAGTAGGGGGCTACAGCACTCGGGGGCTGCCCTTGTACGTCACCTTTCCCGAGCCTGTGGCCCGCACCCTCAGAGTATCCTGCACCGAGCAACGGATGCCGCCCGAGCCGCTCGAGGTGGCCGAGCAGTCGTTCACCAGCAAACCGCCCGCTCTTATGCCGCCCGAGCCGCTCGACGTGTAGACAGCCTCGACGGCCTCCCCCGAGACGCACAGCTTTCCCGAGCCGCTCGAGGAAGCCTCCACACGGGCGGCGGCAATGCCCTTCACGCTCAAGTCGCCCGAGCCAGTGAGCGTCAGCCCCACGTACTCCGACGTGGCCTGGCTGAGCCTGGCGGAACCGCTGCCCAGCACCTTCACCTCAAGCCCTTTGCAGTCAGCCTTTGGGGCGGAAAGGCTGCCCGAGCCGCTCACAGTCATCCGCACTGTCTTGCCGCGGACCGCCTGCTTGCACGTCACGCTGCCCGAGCCGCCAACCGTGACGCTCACCGCCTCGCCCTCAAGCGGGGAGAGACACGTCACACTGCCTGAGCCGCCCAGGCTGATGCCACTAAGCTTTTGCGCCGTGACATTGACGCGCAGGCTCGCGCCCCTCACTTGGCGGTAGAACGGTCCGAAGGAAATGCAAAGCGTGCCGCCCTCCACATGGATGTCAACCATATCAGCCTCGCTCCGGGTTACGGAGTATGTCACCTTGGGGCCGCCGTCGCCGCAGGAGATAGTCACGTCAGCCGAGCCGTTAACTCTAATGGCTGTGAAGTCCCCCACGCTGACCTCTCGCGTCAAGGTCTCGGCCCTCGCGCCCACAGGCAGGAGTGCGAGCAAAACAATTAAGAAGAAGGTCATACGAAGCTTACATTAATTGCGGATTGCCCTTGCAGTTCACTTTGCCCAAGCCTGAGGTAGACTGCCTGAGCGTCTCGGAGGCGAAGCAATTCACCTTGCCTACGCCCGAGCAGTGTGCAGAGACGCGGGCCACTTCCAGCTCCTCCGCGTTCACGCTTCCAGTGCCGCTCGAGTGATACTCCGCCTCTTCCGCCTTGCCGCTCAGGTTAATCGAGCCGGTTCCCGAGTTGTGCGCGCTGACAGTCTTCGCCTCGATGCCGCCTATGTGCATAGCCCCCGTGCCGGAGAGGTGGAGGCTCACGTCCTCAGCCATAAGCTCGCCTGCGTGGAAGCCCCCAGTGCCGGAGAGGTCTGCCGAGCAGCGTTGGCAGGCTATCCGCTGCGCATCTATGCCCCCCGTGCCGCTTAGGCGTAGCGACACCACGTCTGCCTCGATGCCTTGCAGGCAGTTCACGCCGCCTGTGCCTGAGGCTGTGACGCTCACGCTCTCGCCCGTAAGGGCGTCAGCGCAAGTCAGGCCGCCCGTTCCCCTAAGGCTTACGCCGCTCAGCCGCTCGCAGGAGAAGGCAACCTCAATGCGCTTGCCACGGAAGTCCTTGTTCTTCATGTTTTTAGTGGAGACGTAGAGCGTGCCGTCCCGCAGCTCCACCGTCACCAAGTCTAAGACATCCTCCGCAGCGGTCACGACAACCGACGGCTCGCCCTCGGCCCGGGTGAACGTGACGTTGGCGACACCGCTCATGGATAGCGACTCAAACTGGCCCGAAAGCTGAACCGCGCGGCTCACGGTCTGGGCGTCGCCCTCCGCGCCCCTTGCGGCAGCCTCCTCCAGGCAGCCGCTCTCAGCCGCCGCCGTCAGGAATGCGGCGGCCATAACCAAACTGATCCTTTTCATAACCTTATATGTTTTTGACATGACGATGCGAATATAGTCATTTTGCGCTTGCTATCCTGCCTCCGCTGAGCTGATAGCTGAGCCTCAGCCTCAGGGAGTTGCCCGTGCGCCTGCCGAGGCTTATCCGGCTGAGCCGCTCCGTGAGGGCGGGCGACTCCCAAAGCGTCTGGTTGTAGCCCGAGACGATGTGCAGGGGAGTGACGTAGAGAATGGAGACGTTCACCTTGCCGTGGAGGTACGACTTCGAGAGCTCCGCCCACAGTTGGTCGTAGTGCTGCTTGGCTGTGCCTTGGGCCCAGGCGCTTTGCAGGCGGTCGTTGTTGTAGGCCAGCGTGAAGCGTGTCTTGGCGACCTTACGCATATCCCACGAAGCAAACCAGTTTGTCTCCAAATGGCTAACGGTGTGGCTCTGCATCTCCCCGTCAAGCCGGTATTTCCCGCACTCGCGGAGGTAGAGCAGCTCGCAGTAGAAGTGGAAGCGGCTCAACCATTTGCTGTAACTCGCCCCAGTCTCGAACGAGTTAAGCCGCTGGTCTTGCGCCGTGGTTAAGGCGTAGCAGCCCTGCTGCCCTTGGCTCAAGGAGGTGATCCTCGTGAACGAGCGTGGCGACTGCGTGTCTCTTAGCCAAAGGCCCAAGCCGCGTCGCCCCGAATAGTCGAGCTGCACAGTGTGGGAGACTGACGAGCGGAGCAAGGGATTGCCCGCAACGAGGCGCAGAGTGTCGGTGAGGATGCCGTGAGAGGTCACTTGCGCGAGCTGAGGGTTCTGGGTCGAGCTGGTGTAGACAAGGTGATACTGGTTGCCTTTCTTGGTGCTGTGGCTCAGAGCAAAGCTGCCGCACCACGTGAGGTAACGGTCGCTGAGGCCGGGGCTTAGGCTGTGGTTTGTGGTGACCGAGAGCGAGGCGGTGACAGCCGTCTTGCGCGACACGTCGTATGCGATGTGTGCCCGCGCGGTGTTCTGCTTGAGCTGATAGTCCGTCAGGCTCTCGCAGGAAATCTGCCCGAGTTGCGCGTAACGCAGCCAAAGGTTTTCGTAGCCGAGGGCGATGTATAGTTTGTCGCTGGCGAAGTGTCGGTTGAGCTCCGCCCTTGCCTCGGTGCGGTCCATCCTGTTGTGACGGTAGTCGGCGGTGAGGAAGCCGCTGGTTCTCCCCAACGAATAGTCCTCGTCGCTGCGTTCATGCGCGTACTCGAGTTCGGCAGTGTAGTTCCACTCGCCCGTACCTCCGCGGTAGGAAGCCGTGAGAGTGTGGCGGAAACCCCTTTCCTCACTCGCAGAGTTCACCCCGACAGTGTCCGTAATGTTCACAAGAAGGTCCGCCCTTTCTATGGTCTGCCGTGTGATGGAATCGCAGGAAATCCAGTCGAGCGTGTAAGTAAATGACACAGAACTTCGACTGTTGAACTGATGGTCGAGGGAGGAAGTCAGGGAATGGTTACGGGCGTGCTGCCTTGAGTTGCGGGAGCCGTCGGCGTTTGCAAGGACGTTCTCTGCGTAATCGTTATGCTGGAAGCTCGACTCCGAGATGATTTGGTCCTCCATCTGCGAGAACTTCCCCTTGTAGTCAAAGGAG
>JAJPZF010000225.1 GCA_021204545.1 Prevotellaceae bacterium | reverse complement strand
TACATATACTGACGAGCCCCGAGGGGCTGTCGTTGCTCACCCAGAAGAAGTCCTTGCCCCGCTTGTAGCTCTTAAGCTCCTTCGGGGCGTGGAAGTCGCAGTCGAACAGTTCCTTTGCGAGCTTGTAGGCAGTCTGCGAGTACTCGTCGCGCAGGTCTACGCAGAGGCGGTTGATCTCCATGTTGTTGAAGAAGTCGATGATGTCCTGGCTATGCTCGGTGACGTAGGTGGCGAAAGCCTCGTTGCTTGGCGAGTTGATGCGAAGGATGACCTGGTCCATGGCGTACTCGTTGCGCACGAACTTGAGCTTTGTGGTGGTGAACTGCCTTCGGTCTATGTTCACCTCGATGATGTTGCGGAACATCTTGAGCGTGCGGTTGTAGTCCTTGGGGCTTGCCTGTGAGATGTGGAAGGAGCGTTCGGGCTGTGGCAGCCCCGGTATGTCGGTGTCAAGCACGTCGAAGAGAGCCCTTCCCGTGAGGCTCTCCCACAGTTCCCCGTCCATGATGACGAGCACCTCGTAGGGCCTGCCGCTTGCCTGCGGCACGAGCATCTTAAGCTTGCTGTTGTGGCACGAGGTGGTTGTGAGCATTATAGCCGCAAGGGCTGCGAGAAGGTTAAGGTGTCTCATTGTGAGTGTTGTGTTGAGAGCAGTCCGCAGGCGGCAAGGATGTCCTTGCCGCGGCTTGCTCTTATGGTGGTTGTTATGTGGTGGCGGGTGAGGTAGTCTCTTAGCCACAGCATAGTATCCTCAGAGGCTGGGCTAAAAGGCGAGAGTGGTATCTCGTGGCAGCGTATGAGGTTCACCCGGCAGTCGAGGCTTGAGAGCAGTCGCACAAGCTCACGGGCGTGGCGGGGGCTGTCGTTCAGTCCGCGGAAGACTATGTACTCGAAGGAGAGCCTCCGCTGGTGGCTCCAGTCGTAGGCGTGCAGAAGTGGCAGCATCTCGCTGATGGAGTAAGCCCTCTCGGCAGGCATTATGTCCGCCCTCTCCTCGGGGAAGGGGCTGTGCAGGGAGATGGCCATGTGGCAGTCGCACTGCTCTATGCAGCGTTGCAGCCTGTCCCTCAGCCCGGCTGTGCTAATGGTTATGCGCCTTGGGCTAAGGCCGAAGCCATAGTCAGCGGTGAGAATCTCCACGGCACGCAGCGCGTTGTCCAGGTTGTCGAGCGGCTCTCCCTGCCCCATTAGCACGATGTTGGTGAGCCTCTCCCGCTCGGGCAGCGAGTACACTTGGTTAAGGATGTCGGCGGCTGTGAGGTCTCCCTCGAAGGTCTGCCTGCCCGTCATGCAGAAGCGGCACTTCATGCGGCAGCCCACTTGGCAGGAGACGCAGAGCGTAGCCCGCTCCTTGTCGGGGATGAAGACGGTCTCCACCCTTTGCCCCGAGAGGGTGGGGAAGAGGTACTTCACGGTGCCGTCGTCGGAGCAGTGGCGCTCCAGCGGCGGCAGGCAGCCTATGGTGAAGTTCTCCGAGAGGCGTTCGCGCGCTGTCTTGGAGATGTTGGTCATCTCGCCGAAGGAGCGCGCGCAATGCTTGTAGAGCCACTGGGCGAGCTGCTTGGAGGCGAAGGCAGGCAAGCCCGCGGAGGCGGTCACTGTGTGCAGCTCCCCTAAGGTCATTCCGAGCAGGGGGCTGTTGTTCTGTTGCAAGGGATCAGTCGAGATGGAACACCTCCTGTATGGGAATCGAGACGGGACTGTTGTCGGGGTTGGTGTCCATGAGGTCTTTCATATACTCCCACCACTTGAGCGTTGTCTCGTCGGCGGCGGAGGCGTCCTGAGTGTTGGCGGCCCCGTCGCTTATCTCCTGGTAGCCGAACAGTATGTTCGTGTCCTTGTCCCAGTAGATGCTGTAGTTGCTCACGCCCGAGTCCTTGATCTGCTTCCTCAGCTCAGGCCAGAGGGCCGCGTGGCGTTTCTCATATTCCTTCTCGCAGCCGGGCTTGAGGAACATCTTGAATGCGAACCTTTTCATCGTTATGCTTGTTTATTTGGGTAGGTTGAATGCCTTTGTCATTTCCTGCATCTGCTCGTCGGTCATGCCCTCTGGGGTGAAGCCCATAGAGAGGCTTTGTATGTAGATGAGGGCGCTTTTGTTCAGCACGTCCACTTGGTCGAACGCCTGCATGGCGTCAACGTCGGTGGCGAACACGCCGTGCTTCTCCCACATCACCACGTCGTAGTCCTCGTCGATGGTCTTGAGCGTCGCCTGGGCCAGCTCGTTGCTCCCGGGGAGCATATAAGGCACTATGCCGAGCCCCCGTGGGCAGAAGGCCTTCGTCTCTGGTATCATGCTCCAGAGCATGCGTGTGGCCTTGTCCTTCTCCAGCCACTGGCGGCTGTGCGTCAGGGCGACGAGCTCTATGGGGTGTGTGTGGAGGGTTGCCCTGTAGGGGCTGCCTTTCTGGAGGAGGTAGTTGTGGATGGTGAGGTGCGCCGGCAGCTCGCTTGTGGGGCGCACGGGGTTGTCGGCGATGATCTCGTAGTGTTGGCAGTCGTCGAGTATGCGTATCACGCTGCCGTTCCGCATAGGCTCGCGGGCGAGGTCGCGCATGCGTTTGTTCGTGCCTTTGCAGTAGAAGTAGCAGCCCCGCAGGCTCGGGAGCGTCTGCCCTATGGGCGCGGCGGGCGAGATGGCGGGCGTCAGGCGGATGTCTTCGTCCACGAGCTCGGTGACGTTGACGGTGATGTTGCCTCCGTTGCGCTCTGCCCAGCCTTTCTGCCAGAGCAGACCCGCCACCTCGGCTGTCTTCTCCACCTCTGCCCTGAGGGCCGGGTGGTTGTTGAGGATGGAATTCTTCATGGCTTCCTTGTGTGTTAGGTGTCGTTGCGGTTGCAAACTTAGGCAAATTAGGCGGGAAATGCAAGAAAGGCAGGCATTTGGCCTGTTGCCTTCCCGCTGTGTCTCGGCGAATCACTTGCTGTGTCCGGGCTCTCGTCTCGTGCGGTCGGGGGGAAAAGAATGCGCGGTCGGGCGGGAAAGTCGGCGCGGCTGCGGGGCTGGGCTCAGGCTGTGTCCTTGGGGAAGCGGAAGAGGGAGAAGTGCACGCTGCCGTACTGGCGCGTGTCGACGAGCGAGGGGTTTGCGCGGAAGTCGTCGGCCTTGCCGTGTTCGAGGGCGAGTATGCCTTGTGGGGTGAGCAGCTGGTGCTGCCGGATGATGTCGGGCAGGCTGTGTAGGCCGGGCAGGGTGTAGGGCGGGTCGGCGAAGACGAGGTCGAACTGCTCGTGGAGCGTGGGCAGAAGGCGGAACACGTCTGCCCGCACGGGGTAGCAGCAGTTGTCGCCCAGCTTGTCGAGGAAGCTGGTGATGAGCTGGAAGTGCCGCGGGTCTTTCTCCACCGAGACCACTCTCCGGCAGCCTCTTGAGAGCAGCTCGAGCGTTATGCTTCCTGTGCCGGCGAAGAGGTCGAGGGCTGTGGGCTCTTGCGTGAAGTCGATGTAGCCTCGCAGCACGTTGAAGAGGTTCTCCTTGGCGAAGTCGGTGGTTGGGCGTGCCTTGAAGGAGGGTGGCACAAGGAAGTGCCTTCCCCTGTACTTGCCCGCTACGACACGCATCTGAGGTTTGGGATGAAGCGTTGCAGCCCTTGTCGGAGCTCGCTGTCGTTGCCCAGCAGCAGGAGTGTGTCCTTCCCCTCTTCCATTCGGAGCTGCCTCCAGGCGGAGAGTGCGAAGTAGAGGCGGTCGGCTGTGGCGGTGGCGTTGAAGGTGTTGGCGAAGGCGAGCGTCTGTCCGCTGAAGGCGCAGACGAAGAGCAGGCTGCCCTCTGTCGAGACGTAGAGGCGTGAGCCCGCCGAGGCCATTGCCTCGCGCCTCTCGCTGGCGTGGCACTCGAGCAGGGTCTGGGCGTAGAAGCCATGCACCGTGGTGTCGGGGAAGTGGCTCAGCAGCGTGTCCCTGGCCCCGGGCGAGACGGGGTAGAGCGCCACCACGTCGAGGGGCGGCAGAGCCTCGTGGCGGAGACTTAGCCCCTTAAGCGAGCCCTCGCCGAAGGTCAGGCGGTAGATGACCTCCTCGTGTTCGGCGCGGTACTCGTCCAGCGGGATGAAGGTGGAGGGATAGTCGCTGAGCAGGCGCACCTGCCTGTAGTCGGACTTGAGCAGTCTCCTCAGCTCCCCCTCCTCGATGTGCTTCCAGCCCTGAAGGCCGCAAAAAGAAAATCCATCCGCGCCGGCGCGGATGGACAGTATGTTGTCGGCGAGGGATTTACTCCCAGTTGCCGGCATTATTGTTCCAGGTGAGGCTCGCGTCTCCTATCTTCAGGCCGCCGAAGTTGCCTTGCCCCTCTGCGTACTCGGTCTTGTTCACCACCTCGCGCGCCCACTGCTTGCTGTCGCCCACGAGGAAGGTGCCGTATTCCGCGCTGCACTCCATGACGGGGATGATGGCGTCGGACTTGGTCTTTATCCACACCGCCAGCAGGTCGAACTTCAGTGGTTCGCCTCCCTTGTCGTCGGAGTGCGGTATGTAGCAGATGTCGCTCGGGTCATAGTCCGCCCCGAAGAGCGAGTCCTTGACGCTCACCCACGTGGTGTCCCTGATGAAGCCCTCGAGGCCGTTCTTCGCTATCTCCGCCTGGTCGCCGCGGCCCAGTATCTCGGCCACCTTGACCTCGGTAAGGCCGGCGTCCATCTGGTCGTCGGAGAGGGTTCCCTCCTTGCGGATAAGGGGGATTGCTCCCTCGTTGATGAAGGCGATGAGCGAGTCCCAGTCGCCGCAGTACTCGTTCTTCACCGACTTGTACGCCTCCTCGGCGTCGCGTATCTCAAGCAGGCGGGCCTTGACGTCCGCCTCGTGTTGTGCCACGTCCTTGTCGAACTGCTGTTGGTCTGCTATGCTTCGCCAGCAGATGAACAGCATGGCCAGGACGCAAAGGAAAAGAATGCCATTGACTATCTTTTTCATGGTTGCTGTTTTTTGTTGTTAGCTTAGTTTGTACATTTGTGCCACAAAAGTAAGGCAAATAATTGATAGTTCCCACCTTTTCCGCGTTTTTTTCTCTTTGAGCGATGACAAAAGGCACTTTGGCCGCCCTGGTCCTGCGCAACTTCCCCCACGAGCCCACCCCGCAGCAGGCTGAGGCGGCCCGGTCTCTATCCGCTTTCCTCACGGGTGAGGAGGCGAGAAGCTGCTTCCTGCTCACCGGTTACGCCGGCACGGGCAAGACGTCTCTGCTGGGCGCGCTGGTCAGGGCTTTGCGAGAGCTGGAGACTCCCTGCGTGCTGCTCGCCCCCACGGGCAGGGCAGCCAAGGTGTTCTCGCTCTACAGCGGCTCTTCCGCCTCCACCATCCACAGGTGTATCTATCGCCAAAAGGGACTGTCTCCCGATGCCGCCAACTTTGTGCCTGGCTTCAACCGCAAGAGGCACGCCCTCTTCATAGTGGACGAGGCCTCGATGATTGCCAACGAGGGCTTGTCTGGTGGACTGTTCGGCTCGGGGCGCCTGCTCGACGACCTTGTGGACTTTGTCTATTCGGGGCCCGGCTGCCGCCTTATGCTCGTGGGGGACACGGCGCAGCTGCCGCCCGTGGGCGAGGAGCTAAGCCCGGCTCTCAACCCCGGGAAGCTCAGGGCGTACGGCTTAAGCGTGGAGACAGCCAGCCTGACGGAGGTGGTGAGGCAGGCGGAGCAATCGGGCATACTGTGGAACGCCACCTCGCTGCGCCGTCTTCTTCAGGAGGGGCAGTCCGCAGGCTTCCCCTCGATACGCGCCCGCGGCTTCGCGGACGTGCGGCTGACGCCCGGCTCTGAGCTGATAGAGGCGCTGGAGGACAGCTACTATCAGTGCGGCGCGGACCAGACCATCGTCGTGACCCGCAGCAACAAGAGGGCCAATATATATAATAATGGCATACGCGCCCGCATACTGGACCACCAGGAGGAGCTTGTCAGCGGCGACCAGCTCATCGTGGCGAAGAACAACTACTATTGGACGGAGCGGCTCCGCGAGCGGAGTATGGAGTTCATCGCCAACGGCGACGTGGCGAGGGTGCTGCGCGTGTGGAATGAGCGCGAGCTCTACGGCTTCCGCTTCTGCGACGCCACAGTGAGCTTCCCCGACTACGACGACTGCGAGATGACCCTCACCCTGCTGCTCGACACCCTGCAGGCCGAGGCCCCGGCGCTCCCCCGCGAGCGGCAGCAGCAGCTCTTCGACAACGTCTGGGCCGACTATGCCGAGACGAAGAGCCGCCGCAAACAGATGCAGAAGATAAAGGAAGACCCTTACTACAACGCCCTGCAGGTGAAGTTCGCCTACGCCGTCACCTGCCACAAGGCGCAGGGCGGGCAGTGGCAGCATGTCTACATCGATCAGGGCTACGTCAGCCCCGAGATGCTCACGCCCGAGTATCTGCGCTGGCTCTACACCGCCTTCACCCGCGCCACGGAGCGCATATACCTTGTCAACTGGCCCAAGGCGCAGACTGAGGCGGAGGGCGACCTGGCGGAGTGAGCGGCAAGGCACTGAGGCTGCAAGCTTCACAGCTCTGCAACCTCTATACGCAGGGTCTGCGCGCCAAGTCGCCTCACTGCGCAGGGCGGTCTTCTTTCGCAGGGCAGCAGCAGGGGGGGCGGAGTTTGCCGGTTTGCCACTTGGCCACTTGGACATTTGGACATTCCCTATGCGCATAATGGATGTCCATCTGTCCAACCTCTCCTTTTGTCTGCCCCGTCGAGAGCCACAGGGAGACATATTAATATACTCACCTGATAATTCTCTCA
>JAJPZF010000088.1 GCA_021204545.1 Prevotellaceae bacterium | reverse complement strand
CACCTCTTTGTGGAAAGGGGTAATACCCCTTTGGTGAAAGAGGTAATACCCCTTTGGCGAAACAGGTAATACCCCTTTGGCGAAAGAGGTAATACCCCTTTCGCGAAACAGGTAATACCCCTTTGGCGAAACAGGTAACACCCCTTTCGCGAAGGGTGCCATGCCTCGTCTCCTCTCTTCTGTGCCTCACGCCCTTTCCTCCGTTATCCTGCATATATTGACGATGGTCTCGACTGCCTTCTCCATGCTCTCAACTGGCACGAGCTCATGAGGGCCGTGGAAGAAGAGCCCGCCCGCGAATATGTTGGGGCAGGGAAGCCCACGGAAGGAGAGCTGCGCCCCGTCCGTACCCCCGCGTATGGGCACCACCGAGCACGAGCCGCACGCCTCCTCGATGGCCTGGCGGGCTATGTCCGTGACGTGGGGCTTGCCCTTGAGCTGGCTGAGCATGTTGCGGTACTGGTCCTTGAGGGTGACGGTGACGGTGCCCTCGCCGTACTTCAGCGAGAGGCTCTCGGCAAGCCGCGCTATGGCCTGCTTGCGCCCCCGGAAGAGACTGTCGGCGTGATCCCTTATTATATAGGTAAGCTCCGCCTCCTCCACGGTGGCTCTCACTGAGCATAGGTGGTAGAAGCCCTCGTAGCCTTCCGTTGTCTCGGGTCGCTCGTCCTTGGGAAGGGAGAGGGCAAACTCGCTGGCCAGGAGCGAGGCGTTGAGCATCCGTCCCTTGGCATAGCCTGGGTGCACGCTCGCGCCCCTTATGGTTACCCTTGCCTGACAGGCGTTGAAGTTCTCGTACTCCAGCTCGCCCGCCTCGCCGCCGTCCATGGTGTACGCCCACTGGCAGCCGAACCTCCTGACGTCGAAGAGCCGTGCCCCGCCTCCAATCTCCTCGTCGGGGTTGAAGGCGACGCGTACCTTGCCGTGGGGTATCTCCGTGTGAGCCTTAAGGCGCTCCATAGCGGTCACTATCTCAGCGACGCCTGCCTTGTCGTCGGCTCCCAAGAGGGTACGCCCGTCGGTGACGATGAGGGTCTCTCCCTTGTGCCTGAGCAGCTCGGGGAACTGCTCCACGGTGGTCGTCACGCCCTCCGAGAGCTGGATGTCCCCGCCGTCGTAGTTCTCTATGATGCGTGGCTTGATGTCCCTGCCCTGGCAGTCGGGGCTGGTGTCTATGTGGGCGATGAAGCCTATGGTGGGCACCTGCTTGGTGGTGTTCTGGGGAAGGGTGGCGTAGACGTAGCCGTGGCTGTCCATCTCCACGTCCTCAAGCCCCAGCGACTGTAGCTCCCGGAAGAGGTGCTCAGATAGAGCCATCTGCCGCTCCGTGCTGGGGCAGCGGCCGGAGGTCTCCTCGCTGGACTGCGTGTCGAAGGAGACGTACCGAAGGAAACGCTCTACTAACTCCATCCTCACTTGCCGTTGTATTGGTTCATGGCGAACTGCGCGCCGCTGAGGGCGAACGCCTTGACTGCCTCGGCAGCCACCTTTACCTTCTGGTTGACGACCTCCTCGTCCTCCTTAGGGAAGCGTCCAAGCACGTAGTCTATCTGCCCTCCCCGTGGGAAGTCGCTGCCGATGCCTACCCTTAGCCTTGCGTATGCCTCGGTGCCGAGGGTCTGCGCTATATGCTTGAGACCGTTGTGACCAGCCGAAGAGCCCGAGGGCTTCATGCGTATCGTTCCGAGGGGAAGGCTCAGGTCGTCGCAGACCACAAGGAGATGCTCGAGGGGGATGTTCTCCTTCTGTAGCCAGAAGCGCACGGCGTTGCCCGAGAGGTTCATGAGGGTGGAGGGCTTGAGCAGGGTGAGCTCCCTGTTCTTCACCCTCATCTTGGCTATGAGACCGTACCTCTTGTCTGTGAACTGCACACCTGCCTCCTCCGCCAAGGCGTTCACCACACGGAAGCCCACGTTGTGACGCGTGCCTGCGTAGTCGTCGCCCACGTTGCCCAGTCCTGCTATCAGATACTTCATCTCAGCGGGTGTGCCTTGCTTCCTTCTGAAGAATGAGAATAAGCCCATCTCCTTATAACAGCAAGGCAAGACAACAAACGCCCGTGGCTCCTTGCTGTCCTGCCTCCTTCATGCTCGGTTATCTTACTGTTCCTTAGCTGCCGCGCTTATGGCACTGCGGGTCATCTTAACCTGGCAGACAACCACGCTGGGGCTGGTGATAAGCTCCAAGCCCTCGAAGCTCAGCTCCGCCACCTTGATGGTCTTGCCAAGGGCGAGCGTGGTAACGTCGATGTTCAGACGGTCGGGTATCTGCGTGTATGGTGCTTTCACCTTAAGCTTGCGCACGTTAGCCACCAGCTTGCCGCCTGCCTTGACGCCATCCGCCAAGCCGTTCAGCTTGATGGGCACCTCGAAGATGATGGGCTTCTCTTCCGTCACCTCGTAGAAGTCGATGTGAAGGATGCGGTCAGTCACAGGGTGGAACTGCAACTCCTTCATCACCGCCTTGTGCGGCGTGCCGTCGATAGTGAGGTTCACCACAAAGATGTCGGGCGTGTAGACAAGCTTCCTCAGGTCTTCCGCCTTGACCGAGAAGCTCTCAGCCACGGGCAGCCCGCCCTCTCCCTTCTTCTCTCCGTAGATGTTGCAGGGCACATAGCCCTCGCGGCGTGTCTGCTTAGCGCCCTTCTTCCCGTTGGCGGTGCGGCTCACGCCCTTGATGTCGATACTCTTCATTTCTCTTGATGTTTGTGTTACTATAAATTAAGTTCAGTGCTTAATTCGCCATCACACTCTCTGATGCGCCCGAAAAAGCAGGGGCAAAATTACCGTATGCAAGTGAACCAAACAAGAAAAAGCAAAACTTTTTGTGGGTCGTCGCGACCTAATCGACCTATTATGCCCTAACGCCCTATACGCCCTAAACGCCCCGAACCGACCTTAAGCGAGAGACAGAGCCAGCTTGCTTGCTCTCCCGAGCGCGAGAGCTGGCAAGCTCTCCAAAGGACCACGAATATCTCGCGAAGCGAGATCGCCGAAGGCAAGACCACGCTCTTGCAAGCGAGCCGCCACGCGGGCCTGACACATCAAAAGTCGATGTCGAATTTTATCTCGTCAGCGTCCTCGTCCTTCCGCGGCTCAGCCTTACCCTGGCGCTCCTCAACGAAGGCTATCGCCTCGCCTATGGCCTCACGCAGCTTGTCGAAGTCCTCCTTGTAGATGAATATCTTGTGCTTCTCGAAGTTAACCAGCGAGTCGTCCCCCTCGCCCGTCACAATCTTCTTGCTCTCGGTGATGGAGAGGTACATCTCGTCCTTGCGGTTGAGCTTCACATCCACATAATAGATGCGCCTGCCCGCCTTGATGACCTTGGAAAAGGCTATCTCCTTCGCTGGCATGGCATTAGGTCTAACGTTGTCTTCCATAACTTATATAGGTATTTACTGCCCCCAAAGTTGCGGAGATAATACGAGACTTCCAAAAAACAAGGCACAAATCGTGCCGTTTCCCCGCGAATTGCCTAATTTTGCATCCCATACACCCCAGAGGCTCAATATGATCAACCGCGAACTCATCAGGCTGAAGACTGTTCAGATTGTGTACGCTTATTACCTCAACGAGGGCAAGTCAATCGACACGACCGAAAAAGAACTCTTCCACAGCCTCTCGCAGGCTTACGACCTTTATATGCAGCTCATCTCGCTCATGCTTAGCCTTGAGAGCATCGCCCGCAGGGTGATTGAGACGCAGGTGGCAAGGGCGGTGAGGCTGGCTGAGCCCGCCCCCCCCGCCGTGAAGCTGATGAAGAACCGCTTCATCGCACAGCTCAGGGAGAACGAGCAGCTGGAGAAATGGCGCTCTCACCAGCACTTCTCCTGGCTGGAAGAGGAGGAGGACTTCCTCAGGCGGCTATACTCGAACATCTCCTCAAGGGACTTCTTCCAGGACTACACCCGTAGCCCCGAAAGCTCCTACGAGCAGGACCGTGAGCTGTGGCGGAAGATATACCGAAACGTGCTGTGCGACAACGAGGAGCTGGACGATATTCTGGAGGGAGCTGACCTCTACTGGAACGACGACAAGTTCATCGTCGACACCTTCGTGCTGAAGACCATAAAGCGCTTCGACGAGAAGAAGGGTAAGGCACAGGAGCTGCTGCCCGACTTCAGCAGCGACGAAGACCGTGAGTTCGCAAGCCAGATACTCAGGAACGCCCTCTCGAACGCCGAGTACTACCGAGGCCTAATCTCAGAGCAGACGAAGAACTGGGAGCTGGACCGCATAGCAAGGATGGACCTCTACATCATTCAGGTGGCGCTCGCGGAGATCCTCTCCTTCCCCGAAATACCAGTCAGCGTAAGCCTTAACGAGTATGTTGAGATAGCGAAGGACTACAGCACGCCTCGCAGCGGGGCGTTCGTCAACGGCATGCTCGACTCACTGTGCCGCCGCCTCCAGAAGGACGGGCTACTCGTCAAGAAAACCAACAACTAACCCCTAACAACGATATGAACACAACACTACTTATCACACTGGCTCAGGGAGGCGGGAACATGTCTTTCATCATTATGATGGTGGTCATCTTCGCCATCATGTGGTTCTTCATGATACGCCCCCAGCAGAAGAAGCAGAAGGAACTGCAGAACTTCCGCAACTCCATCGGCGTTGGCACTCAAGTGGTGACCGCAGGAGGCATATACGGAACGGTGAAGCAGATCTCCCAAGAGGACAACACCCTCATCGTGGAGATCGCCAAGGACGTTAAGATAAAGGTGGACAAGAACTCCGTCTTCGCCTCCGCTCCCTCAGCCGACAAGAAATAAGCCCTCCCCTACCCCAAAGCCGCTCCCTACAAGGATGGACAGGTACAAGCTGCAAAACTTCTGGCGAAGGATAAGCGACTTCATCGCAAGCCCTCGCTTCAGGGAATTCCTTGTCTTCCTGTTCTTCCTGGCCATCTCAGCAGTGTTCTGGATGCTACAGACGCTGGACGAGACCCTCGAGAAGCGGCTGACGGTGAGCCTTGAGCTTGTGAACGTGCCCGAGGGTGTGGTGATAACGTCCCCACTGCCAAGCGAGGTGAAGGTGAAGGTTAGCGACAAGGGAACGTCGCTCATACACTACATCCGCTACGGCGTGCCGCCCGTGGAGGTCTCATTCAACGACGTTGCTGCGGGCAACGAGAGCGGAAGGGTGAGCATAAGCACTGCCGAGGCGCAGAGGCTCATAAGCGGTAGCCTTCTCTCCACCTCCAAGATACTCAGCGTCTCGCCTGACACGTTGGAGTTCTACTTCAACCACGGCCTCTTCAAGTCCGTCCCCGTTAAGGTGGCCGGCACGATAGACCCCTCACCCGACTGCTACCTGCTCGAGGTGAAGCCCACGCCTGCCGAGGTGGACGTCTACGCCACGCAGGACGTGCTGGACACCCTCACCGCCGTCTACACCACGCCCCTAAGCCTCGAGGAGGTGGACACCAACACCTCCCTCAACGTCGAGCTCGAGGGGCTGAAGGGAGCCAAGTACAGCACCGACCAGGTGAGGGTAGACGTGGAGGTGGACGTGTACGTGGAGAACTCCTTCGACGTGCCTATACACACCTCCAACTTCCCCGCGGACAAGTTCCTCACCACCTTCCCGTCCTCCGTGCAGGTAAGCTTCACGGCGGGCTACGCCAACAGCAAGGACCTCAGCGCCGAGGACTTCGTCATCCTTCTCACCTACGAGGAGATACTCGCCTGCCAGCGTGAGGGCAAGACCAAGATACCGCTCTCGCTGCACAACGTGCCGGAGGGCGTGACCAACGTCCGACTTGAGCCGCAGGAGGTGGACTATCTGATAGAACAGGGCGACAACCTTGAGGCTGACTCGCTGGAATGAGGAGGATTGGGGTGACGGGAGGCATAGGCTCAGGCAAGAGCTTCGTGTGCGGGATACTGAGCGAACGCCTCAACGTTCCCGTCTACGACTGCGACAAGGAGGCTCAACGCATCGTGGGCAGTGACCCCCGGGTGCGTGAAGCCTTAAGGCGGCTCTTGGGAGACGGGGTGTTCCTTAGCGACGGCAGCCTCAACAAGAGCCTTCTCTCCGCCTACCTCTTCGCCTCGGAGCATAACGCCCGTAAGGTGAACGCCATAATACACCCAGCCGTGCGAAGAGACCTCCGAGAGTGGACCCAGCGGCAGGAAGCCCCGACGGTGTGCGTTGAGAGCGCCATCCTCTGCCAAAGCGGCTTCGACGAGGAGGTTGACGAGGTACTTGTGGTGACGGCAAAGCCAGAGACACGCCTAGATAGAGCCCTTCGAAGGCCCAACGCCACCCCAGGGGACATCGAGGCGAGGATGCGGAGACAGGACACCAGTCTCGCCCTCAGCCGCGCCACCTTCGTCGTCAACAACGAGAAAGGCACAAGCGAAGAAGACATCATAACCCAACTAAAGAAGACAATACTATGCTAAAGAAGATCCTCGCCATCGCAGGCAAGCCGGGGCTGTTCCGCCTCGTGTCTAAAGGGAAGCGCACACTCGTGGTGGAGACTCTGGACGAGGCGCGGCGCCGCATGCCCGCGTTCGCGACCGAAAGGATAATATCCCTCGGGGACGTCGCCATGTACACCGACCAGGAGGAGGTGCCCTTAAGAGAGGTGCTGAAGACAATACTGGAGCAGCAGGAGGGCAAGCCCGTCGCCATCGACCTCAAGCAGGCAAGCCGCGACGACCTCGCCGCATTCATGGCCAAAGCCCTGCCCACATACGACCGCGAGCGCGTCCACACGTCCGACA
>JAJPZF010000281.1:5349-6868 GCA_021204545.1 Prevotellaceae bacterium | reverse complement strand
ACGCTCTCCGTGAGCCCTGTGATTGCCTTCTGAAGGTTTGTGTCCGCCTCAGCCCTCACCGTGGCCTCAGCCGTGTCTGCGTCCTCGCGGGCGGCCTGCTCCTCGGTGAGGCTCTGCGCGAGCTGGTCGTCCGCCGTCTGGCGTGTCTCGGCCTCGGCGTCTATGTTGTTCTGAAGCTCCGTCCGCGCCGCATTGACGGCGTTGTCAACCTCCGTCCGCGTGTAGTAGTCCGTCAGGTCTATCTCTCCCTCCAGACCGCTCGAGACGATGGTCTTCAGCGCGTCTATCTGCGACTGAAGGTTCTCGTCCTCCGTCGCCCTCGACGAGGCCTCGTCGTCGATGTTACCCTGAAGGGTCTCGTCCGCCCCCGACCTCGCCTCCTGCTCCGAGGCAAGCTCCGCCTCAAGCGACGACTGGAGGGCGTTGATGTTCTCCTGAAGCTGCGTGTCGGCAGTGCCGCGCACAGTCTGCTCGGCAGTCATCGTCGTCTCGCACGACGAGCTTACCTCCCCTATCTCGGCCTCGAGCTGTACCTTAAGCTCCTTGCCGGCCTCCTCTGACATTACTCTTGTTGCCATATCCTTGTGTCTTTTAGTTTAGTTGTTGAACCATCCCTTCACGTCGTCAGCCGTCACTATCTCCACGCCGCTGGAGCTGGAGCTGTCCCCTGTGCTGCCGCTGGAAGAGTTGCCGAACCAGCCCGCCACGTCGTCCCGCGTCACAAGCTCCGCCGTGTCCGTCTCACCGTCCGAGCCCTCTACCCTCAGGCCGCCGAACCACGACGCCACGTCGTCCGCCGTCACAAGCTCGAAGTCGTCTATCCACTCCTGCACCGAGGCGAGCTGGGCCTTCAGCTTCTCTATCGCCTCGTACATGCCGCCGTAAGCCTCCCCCTCGTTGAAGTAGAAGCCGAGGCCCGTCTCGTAGTTCACGGCCCCCACGGCGATGCCCGCCAGAGAGGTCTGGTCTATCTTGCCAGACACCACGCCGTCCTCTATCGTCACGCCCTCGCCGAGCATGGCGGTGAGCAAGGCGCGGAAGCCCGTACGCGTGTCCTCCACGCTCTCTTGCGTCTCCGTGACGCTCTCCGCCAGCTCCGCGTCCGCCTGCTCGCGGGCCTCAGCCTCGGCCTTGAGGCCGTCGGTCGTGGCGTAGTCCGAGAGGTCGGCGCTTATCACGTTGTCGCTGCTGATGGTGATGTGCTCCCCCGCCGTCAGCTTGTCCTGCTTGAGGTCTATGCTCTGCCGCAGGGACGTGTCCGCCGTCTGCCTTGCCTCAGCCTCCGCCTGGACGCTCCCGCTGAGGCTCTGCTCCAGCTCGTCGAGAGCGGCGTCCAGCTCCGAGGAGGTGGCGTAGCCCGATATGTCCGCCGAGATGACGTTCGCCGAGCTTATCGTTATGCCCTCGCCCGCCGTGAGCTTCGCCTGCTTGTTCTGGTTGAGGAGGTAGCCCTGGTACGCCGACAGGGGCGTGTCCGTCGACGTGCTGGTGAGCTTGTTCACCACGTCGCCCTTGGTCA
>JAJPZF010000281.1:0-5249 GCA_021204545.1 Prevotellaceae bacterium | reverse complement strand
GGTGTGTATGGCTATCTGCTGCCCCGTGTCGCTGTCATAGCTCCACTTGAGGTACACGGGGTCGGGAGAGGCGGTCATACCCCCAAGCTGGCCTGTGTTTGTGCCCTCGTGGTAGTATGAGAGCCCGTCCTGCTTCGATTTCACGCTGCTCTCAAGGGAGCTGACGCTCGACTGGAGGCTGCTGATGTCCGACGTGTTCGCGCTGACGCTCGACTGGAGCGACGACACCGCCGACGCGCGCGTCGAGGCCTCCGAGCTTATCGAGTTGCTGAGCTGAAGACCCTGGTACGCCGAGAGGGCCTGCGAGTGCGCCGAGATGCTCACGCCGTCGCTCACCTCCCTGCCCTCGCCCAGAAGGTCGTCCTCTATGTCCCGCACGCTCAGCACCTTGCTGCCGTTGTGAGTGAAGCCCTCGTTCTGCGCCGTCGTGTTGGTGTAGACGCGCACCGCGCCGTTGTACTCCGTGCCGTCCGTGAGGGTGGTCTTGGGGGCTATCATCTGTATCTCACGGGCCACGGTTATCACGCCGTTTGGGCTTTGCAGGTGAATGCTGCCATCTGCTGTCGTGGCGTCCATCGTCATGTCCTTGCCGTAGCCCGAGAGGGTGTACTCCCCGAGGTCGAGGCCTATCGAGAAGCCGAAGGTGACGAGGCGGCCTCTGGTGACCTGCGTCCCGTCCGCGACGTGCGCCGCCGCCCCGTACGCCTGCACGGAGTACACGCCGTTCGTCTCGGGGCTGGAGCTCGACGAGCCCGATATGAATGTCTGCCCGCTGAGCGCCGACGAGCTCTCGGCGTAGTGCTTCAGGGCGGCCTGCTTCGTGTCTATGCTCGCCTGGAGCGTCGTGTCCTGCGCCTTGCGGTCGCTCGTCTCCGTGGCGAGCTTGTCCTGTAGCTCCTCCACGGCCGAGACGACGCTGCTGTTCTCTATCTCTATGGTGAACGTGTCAGTGCCTATGCACTCCCACGCCCCGCCGCTCGCCCTGTAGAGGCTGAGGGGAGAGGAAGACCCCACCAGCGCCCACCAGCCGCTCATAGGGTTGGGGAACTGCGCCAGAAGCTCCTTCTCGGAGGCGAACAGCCCCTTGCACGGGGTCTTTATGTTAGGGGCCTCAAGGAAGCCCTTCACCGTCACCCTGCCGTTCAGGGTAGTGCCGCCAGCCACCGTCAGTGAGCCGCCGACAACCGCGGAGCCCGTCGTCTCAAGCCCGCCGCTTATGTACTCTGTGCTCATACAAGTAATGTCTTTGCAATCTCAAGGTAGTTCTTCCCCCTGTCAGCCTCCCCCGCGTCCGCGCTCACAAGGCCCGCTATCGTGTACAGCACAGCCTCGTAGCAACGCCCCGATATCTCCACGCCGTCGTCCTCGTCTATGCAAGGCAGCACGACGTAGTCCAGCCGCGACACCTCGGCCCCGTCGCTCAGGCACGACCAGAACTCCAGACGCTTGCCCCCCGCGAACGGCACGACGGCCGCCCTGGGCCTCTGCGGAACGCCCCTCAGGCCCGAGAACCGCGACCACTGCGCCTGGTACTCCCGCGACGTGATGTCCAAGGGCGCGCGCACCGTCTCCTCCCAGTCGCTCATGCGCAAAGCCCCGAGGCGGAAGAAGTCAGGGGGCAGCACTATGCTGCCCGCCCACACGCCCTCCGCCTCGGGACCCCACAGGACGCTCACGCCGTCCTCCAGCGCGCTCCGCATGTCAAGCAGCTCCAGAGGGGCGTCCGACTCCACGAGCCGCGCCGCCCTCACGGCCGCCGCCCTTATCGCGTCGTCCGTCTCCAGCGTCACGGGGTGCTGCCCGAACAGGACGGAGTCGTCCCTGTTGCGGTCAAGCACCGCGCGCGCGTCGCGCGTTATCCTGTGGATGTTGTACGTCATCGCCTCACTGTGTCAGGAAGGCAGGACGAACTCAACGCTGCAGCGTTTGGCGGCGGCGAGTATCTGGCCCTTGCTCCTTAGGTCGTGCGACTTAAGCCCGAAGTTCTTTATCAGGTAGTTCTTGCCCTCTCCCTCGATATCGCTCACCTTGACGGTGGTCACGGTGTCGACGGTCTCCGTCTCGGGGTCGATGCCCGGGTCTTCCATCACGGCATCGGGGGTCTCTGCCTCAGCGCTGGCGGCCTCGGTCTTGGCTGTCTTCCCCTTCGCCGCCATGCGCTTGGAGACTGCCTCGGCAATGCCGTCCAGCTGCTCAGCGCTCACCATGACAACGCCTGTCTTATTCGCCGTCTTGCCGTTGGCGGCCGTCTTCGTACCGGTCTGCGTTATCCTCACTGAGAACGAGTTGCCTCCGCCCTCCCCGAGGGGTATCTGTCGGACGAGCTTTATGTAGCCCTTCTTGTAGTAGTCGCTACCCTCGATTATCGCCTGGTAGACGGGGTTGGAGGTCTTGTAGGTGGCGGGAAGGCTGCGGCTGGCGGTAGCGCCCCCGCCCTTGAACGTCATGGCGAGCCTCAGGCCGCCTGAGCCGACGTACATCTGCTTCTCCACCATACCCTTGATGCCGTAGATCTTAAGTGTCTTTTTCATTGCTGTCTTGTTTATGTTACTCTCTCTCCTTGTGGGCGGGAGGGCGGCCAAGCCCTCCCGCCCTGCCTCGGAAGCCACTCGTGGCTTAGTTGGTATCCTGCTCGTCGGTGGTGTCGTCGGCGAAGATGATGCCCTTGTACTTCGTCCAGCCGTCGTCGGTGGTGTACTTCCACGTCTCTCCCGAGAGGGCTGTGTCGCCGTCAAGGTCGACATCCTGCAGGAAGTAGTATACAACGCCGTCAACAGGACTGTCGGGTGCGGTGTCTTCAGTCCAGAGGACTATCTTCGTCACACCCTCGGCGGGCGAGGTCACCTCGCTGCTCTCACCGTCAACCCAGATGTTGCAAGTTCCTTTCATGCCTATAGCGTCCCAACGGATCAGTATGTTGCGCTTTGCCTCCTCGCCGATGATGTCCTCGTTGCTGGACTTCTCGGGGGTGCGCTGGTAGTGTACCAGACGGCCCTCGCCGAAGATGCCGCAGGAGTTGCTGAGACCCACGCGGTCAAGGGTAGGCTCGCGCTTGAACTGGAACTCTCCGAACACGGTCGTGATGGCGGTGACGCTCCAGCCCAGCCTGTTCGTCTTCTGCTCGATGTGCACCTCGTTGTGGTCGCTCCAGTCTATCTTCTGTATGCGCTCGAGGAAGTTCTTGCCGCAGAGGCAGGTGGCCGTCGTGGGCACGTCCTCGCCCGTGTAGAACATCTTGGCAAGGGCCACGAAGTCCTCGTACTTCCAGTCGCCCGACTTCTGCATCTCGCGCTTGAACATCCAGCGCGCGCCCTTCGAGGTGTAGATGGTGCTGATGCCCATCTCATCAGCGTCAATGTCGAACTTGCCCATTATGCCGAGCCAGAGGCTGCGGTTGCAGCGAAGCTTGAAGTTCGTCAGAGCCTGCTCCGCTATGAGGCGGTCGCTGAACGGTATGCGCTTGTCCTGTGAGTCGAAATAGTCGGAGACTATCTGGTTCATCACGCGCTTCTGCAGGTACAGCGTCTCCTTGGCGGGGACTATGCTGTCGGGCTTCACGAACTTCTGCGTCTCGTAGCAGGCGTTCGAGAGTATCACGCAGTCTGTGCCCGCGGGTATCCCAGGCACCGTGGTGGGCTGACCCTCCGCCGTGCGGGGCCCGTTAACCGCCGATACTATTGGATAACCCGTGTCAGTCGACACGCCCGTGACGAAGAGCATCAGCCACTGCCCGGCGGTCACGGTCTGTCCCGTCTGGTCGTAGCCGTCCACGCCTATGCAGCTAAGGGTGGAGTAGGGCGGGAGGATCGACCCCTCACCGCTCGCCAGCGGCAGGGACGCGCGGTTCTTTCCCGCCTCCACCTCCGCGATGGTGGTGACCATCGCCTGCGGCTCGTCAAACTGGTAGTGGTCAACGACGGGGCTGTTCACCTTCACCGTCTTCGCCATCATCATCATCTGCATCAGGGGCGTGTCGTCGCTCTTGAAGCGGTATATCTTCTCGTCGATAGCCGACTCGAAGAGCTGTCCCGCGCCGATGCCTCCGCTGGCCTCGCTGAGGCCGCTCACTGTGGTCGCCTGCTGACCGAGCTGGGTGCTTAGGCCCACCGTGCCAGCCGTCGCCTCAGGAGTGCCGGTTAACTGCTGGATAACCTCGCCCTCCTGCAACTCAGGATTCTTTTCTACTGCCATTTTTCTTAAGTCTTTTAATGGTTGGTTAGTAATTCCTCTCTCTTCACCCCTCCAACCCGTCAAAAGACCTTTATCTCGAAGCCGCCTCGATGAGGTGGCCCGGACCAATCCCGTCTGTAGCGAGGGCAATGCCGCTCACCGTCGCAGGTTGCCCCGCGAGTTGTGTCCCGAGCCCCGCTGTTCCTTTCGTCACTGCCGGTGTCCCGCTCACTATCCTCACGCTCTTCGCTGCCGCCCTCATCTGCCCGCCTCCAGCGCCATGTCGAGGAAGTCGCCCTCGTCCCTCTTCGGGGCTTCCCTGCGGGGAGTCCCGCCAAGGCTCGGCTGCCCGTCGCCCCTTGCCCTCCTGAGGCTCTCCGTTATGCGCTGGTTGCGCCCTGAGACAACACCCTCGTTCCTTGCCTGCTCCACGTCGCTGTCGTGGCGGACGCTCTTTATGGCCGCCATGATGTCGTCCTCGGAGAACTTTGCCATCACGTGGTCGCCCAGTCGCTTCAGCAGGAGCTCCACCCCCTTGTTGATGTCCTCGTCGCTCACGCCTTTCTGCTTGAGACGGTCGATAGTCCTTTGGCTCTCCTCGATGTTCCTCATGAACTCCTCTTTCGAGTCCCTGTTCCTCTTCACGCGGTCCATGTAGTCCTTCTGCGCCGCCTCCAGCTGCTCCAGTTTCTCGGGGTCGCTCAGGGCCTCCTTGAAGTCGTCCCCGAAGAGCCTTATCAATTCCACGAGGAAGTCGCCCCCGTTCTTTATCGTCGCGAGGATGACCGCCGCCTGCGGGTTGCCCGCGATCATGTCGCTGAGACCCTGCTCGCGCTCCCTCGCCCCCTGTAGCTCGCCCTCACGCTCGTCGTAGTCGTCCTCCAGCGCGCCGTAGACGCTCTCCTCGTCGTCCTCGTTGATCTCGCGGTCGGGGTACTTGCCCCTTATCTTTTTCATAAGGCTCGCCTTGCGCCCCGTCCTTGGCCGCGCGCCGCCGCCCGTCGTCACGTTCTCTGCTGTTGCCATGCTACAATCCTTTCATTTACAAGTTCACGTCGCAAAAGTACCCCCTCCCGAAC
>JAJPZF010000258.1:5587-6903 GCA_021204545.1 Prevotellaceae bacterium | reverse complement strand
CTCAAGGGCAAGACGCTGCTGCAATATCTCGACATCCCCAATATGGACTGGCTCGCCCGCTGCGGGCGCAACGGGCTGCTTAAGACGGTGCCTGAGGGCTTCCACCCCGGCAGCGAGGTGGCTAACAGCAGCATCCTCGGCTACGACCAGAGGCTTGTGTACGAGGGGCGTGGACCCCTTGAGGCGGCAAGCATAGGCGTTGACCTCGAGCCTGGCGACTTGGCTCTGCGCTGCAACCTTGTCTCGCTCGAGGGAGACGTGCTTAAGAACCACTCGTGCGGCAGGCTCGAGACGGAGGAGGGGCAGAGGCTCATAGAGTTCTTGCAGCAGAAGTTGGGCAACGAGCGTGTTCACTTCTACCCCGGTGTGCAGTACCGCCACCTGCTCGTCCTGAAGGGAGGCGACAAGCGTCTGCGCTGCGTGCCGCCCCACGACATACCGCTCAAGCCTTGGCGTGAGAACCTGCCCGAGGCTGAGGTAGAGGAGGCGGAGGAGACAGCCAAGCTGCTGCGAAGCCTTATCGAGGAGAGCCAGAAGCTCTTGCCCACGCACCCGCTTAACATTGAGCGTAAGGCGAAGGGCTTAGACCCAGCCAACAGCATCTGGCCGTGGGGTGGGGGATACCGCCCCCGTATGGAGCCGCTCACCAAGACGTTCCCCCAGCTTAGGAGCGGGGCGGTGATAACGGCGGTAGACCTTATACGGGGCATCGGCAAGTACGCAGGGCTGAGGGTGATAGACGTGGAGGGAGCGACGGGCAGGTGGGACACCGACTACGAGGCGAAGGCTAAGGCAGCCATCGAAGCCCTCAGGACTGACGACTTCGTCTACCTGCACGTGGAGGCGAGCGACGAGGCTGGGCACGACGGCGACCGCGAGCTTAAGCTCCGCACGATAAAGGACTTCGACCAACGCCTCGTAGGCAAGGTCATCGAGGCGCTCGGGGCTAAGAACACCGACCCCACGGCAGACCGCCTTAACATCGGCGGAGAGCCTGTGGCAGTAGCCCTCCTGCCCGACCACCCCACGCCCGTCAAGCTCCGCACTCACACCGCCGAGCCTGTGCCCTTCTGCATCTGCAAGCCAGGCCAGAAGCCCGACGGCGTCGCTGCCTTCAGCGAGGCGGACGCTGTCTCAGGCTCCTTCGGGTTGCTTCGAGGAGATGAGTTCATCCGTGCATTCCTACAACTATGAGATACTGCGTATCTCTCCCGTTTCCCTCCCCATCCCCCCCCCCAACCCACGGGCGGGGGGAGGGTGCTCGGGGCCGCCACAAGATATTAATAATTAAAAAAAACCAACACACGAACAACCCC
>JAJPZF010000258.1:0-5577 GCA_021204545.1 Prevotellaceae bacterium | reverse complement strand
CGTTTCCCTCCCCATCCCAAACCCTTCCCCAGGGAAGGGCTTAGTCGCTTCGCTCCGAACATTAGAATATTATGAAATACTTCAGCACTAACGGCAAAGCCCCCCTCGCCTCGCTCGAGACGGCGGTCGTCCAAGGGCTTGCCCCAGACCGAGGGCTATATATGCCCGAGCGCATCAACCACGTTGCCAATCCTCTCGCTGACAGCCTGCACGAGACAGCCTGCCGCGTGGCTGAGGCTTACTTCGGCGAGGACATCCCCTTGGCGGAGCTGAGGGCTATGGTCACGGACACCCTCTCCTTCCCCATCCCCTTGGTTAAGGTCAAGGACAACGTCTACAGCCTTGAGCTCTTCCACGGACCGACGCTCGCCTTCAAGGACGTGGGAGCGCGCTTCATGGCTCGCATGCTTCGCCACTTCAACAGGGACGAGCAGGTCAACGTGCTTGTGGCCACGAGCGGCGACACTGGCTCGGCCGTGGCAAACGGCTTCCTCGGCGTGGAGGGCATCCGTGTGCACGTGCTCTACCCGAAGGGCAAGGTCAGCAAGACGCAGGAGGCGCAGTTCACCACCCTCGGGCGGAACATCACGGCGCTGGAGGTCAGCGGCACGTTCGACGACTGCCAGGCACTCGTAAAGCAAGCCTTCATGGACGACGAGCTTAAGCGCAGCCTCCGCCTCACCTCCGCCAACAGCATCAATGTGGCGCGCCTGTTGCCACAGTCGTTCTACTACTTCCACGCCCTCTCGCAGCTAAGGAGGCTTACCGACAAGGAGGCCGTCGTCTCAGTCCCCTCGGGCAACTTCGGCAACCTCACGAGCGGGCTCTTCGGGGGGCGTATGGGCTTGCCCGTCAAGCGCTTCATAGCCGCCAACAACCGTAACGACGTGTTCCTCGAGTACCTAAGGACGGGGCACTACCGCCCGCGCCCAAGCCTCCAGACCCTCGCCAACGCTATGGACGTGGGCGACCCGAGCAACTTCGCCCGCATACTTGCCCTCTACGGCAACTCGCACGAGGCCGTCACGCGGGAGATAAGCGGAGCCAGCTGCACTGACGAGCAGATATCGGAGACCATGAGCCAGTGCTTCCGCGAGACTGGCTACCTGCTCGACCCGCACGGGGCTTGCGCCTACCGTGCCTTGTGCGAGGGCTTGTGCGAGGGAGAGGCGGGCGTCTTCCTCGAGACTGCCCACCCCGCCAAGTTCCTCGAGGTGGTCAGCGAGAGAGTGCCTGAGGCGCGGGTGGAAGTGCCCGAGCGCCTTCAGGCCTTCATGCGGGGGCGGAAGCAGACAGTGCCTATGAGCAGCCGCTACGACGACTTCCGTGAGTACCTGAAGCAGTCCCTCAGATAGCCCCGAAGGGGCTGTACTATGATAGCCGTGGGCTTGCAGCCCACGGTTGCTTCAGCGCCAGTACACTGCCTGATCGTCAGAAGCGGATGTACGCCTCGGCCCACAGCTCGTGGTGGGAGTGGCGGGCAGAGGCCTTGTCGCACACGTAGTTGTACTCGACTTGCAGCATAAGGTCGCGGTGGAGCTGGAAGTTAGGGCAGAGTGTGTAGATGGAGCAGAGGGTGGCGTTGGTCTTGTCGGGGCGGTAGGCGTCGTACTTGGCGTAGAGCTTAAGCCACGGCGCGCAGGGAACGCCGAGGGTGACGTACCAAGCGTCCGCGCGGGCGTTGCCCTGCCAGTGGGCAGGCTCAAGGTCGGTGGCGGCCACGTAGTCGGAGATCTTATGCCCCGTGTGGTGGGCGTACTCGGCTCGGGCAGTCCAGTCCCTGCGCTCGTACTGCGCCCCCACCGCCCAGCGGTCGCGGCCAACGGTGACACCCTCCTCCGTGAGGCTTCCCTTCCAGCCGAACACGCCGAGGCGGAAGCCCTCCACGGGCTGCACCTGCAGGCTTCCCATCCAGTCCTTCTTGCCGTTGGCGTCCGTCGTGTTGATGCCCTGCCCGTTGAACACTCCCGCCTCGTAGTGAAGCAGGCGGTAGCGGCCCCCATGCAGCTTTATGAGGTCGCCGCTGAGCTGAAGCCCGAGGTCCCTGCCCCCGTTGCTGCCCGATGCCTCGGCGTAGGTGTGGTCGCTGAAGCCCGATAGCTTCTTCGTGAGCTGAGAGTAGTCGCCCACGCCCACGTCCCAAGGGCTGAGCGGGTTCTCGAAGGTGAAGGGGCGCTTGTACTGCCCGAGCTTCACCCTCAGCTCGGTGAAGTGCCGCCACTCGAGGTAGGCGTCCTTCAGGTGCGCCGTGCCGTTGAGCTCCATCTGCACACGGTAGTAGAAGTCGCGGAGCACCGTGCCGTTGACGTAGACCCTCAGGAGACGGCAGCCGAAGCCCGCCCCCTTGTGCGCCCCCCGCTCGGAGCTGTACTTGTAGCTGCCTATGATGTAGCCGCCGAAGACTGGGGCGCTGACGTACTTGCTCACTGAGCGTCCGTACTCGAGCTTGCCTTCCGCCTGCGAGGTGTCCGCCTTGGCGACGGCCTTGTCCAAGGCACTGTTGAGGAAGGACGTCACGAAGCCTCCCTCGAGGCAGCCGTCGTCATTGCTCTCGGCGAGAGCAAGCAGGGGGAACAGGGCAAAGAGCGTAAGCAGCGTGTGTCTCATAGCCGTGGGGCAAAGGTAGCGCAAGCGAGAGCAATAAGCAAGCGAAAGCTTGGCTTTCGGCCTTGCGTTTGCCGAGCGCAGCCTTACCTTCGCCTCGAGGCCAAGGTAGCGCAAGCGAGAGCAATAAGCAAGCGAAAGCTTGGCTTTCGGCCTTGCGTTTGCCGGGCGCAGCCTTGCCTTCGCCTCGAGGCCACCATAGGCGTGGCGGTGGACGGCGGCGATTACTCTTCCGCCGCGCCTCTGTGCGGCTGAGGGAAGAAGTCAGTGCGGCTGATGGAAGAAGTCAGTGCGGCCGTTTGCCTCTTCTTGCGATGTGCCGTGACGAGCCCCTAAGATATAGGCTATGACAGCCGCTTGCCCAGCGTGTGCATGTTTGCGGCATTATGCGTGTCAGCAGCTTTCCCGCGTGGCGGTCTTAGGCACACTCTTTCGGGGATAAGTCTTGTGAGGTCCCGCGCCTTCTCGAGGATACCTTTGTGCGCCCGCTGTGGCAGCTGCCCGGAAAACCTTTTCCCGCTTGCTGTCGCCGAAAGGGGAAAAGGCCTACCTTTGCTGCCGGATATGAAGAGGCTCATTAACATTTTCCTGCGTGCCGCCTTGGCGGGTGTCGCCATCTCGTGCGGTTGTGTGTGTTTCCTTTCGGTTGGCGGCGTGGCGGGCGCCGTGCTTTTCACCTTCGGCTTGCTCACCGTCGTCCACTACCGCTATCAGCTGTACACCGGCACCGCCGGCTTTGTCGGCTCGTGGAGGGAAGTCGCAGAGCTGCTGCTCATTCTCTTGGGCAACATACTGGGCTGCCTGCTCGTGGCACGCGGCGTGGCCTACGCCCGTCCCGAGCTTCAGGAGGCTGCTGAGGCCTTGTTGACGGCACGCCTGCAGCGCACGCTTCCCGCCGCGTTCATCCTTGCGATGGGCTGCGGCTTCATCATGACGACGGCTGTCGCCTTCGCCCGCAAGGACAAGTTCCTCCCATTGCTCTTCGGGGTTCCCTGCTTCATTATGTGCGGCTTCCTGCATTCCATTGCCGACGCTTGCTACTACCTGATGTCGCCCTGCCGGTTCCTCGCCGCTCACTGGGCGGCAGTCCTCAGCCTATATCTCACCATAGTTGTGGGCAACTTCGTGGGTTGCAACCTCTACAGGGCAGGCAACGTCTGCGCCTCGGGCAGCGTGTCTCACACGCAGAACGTGTAGCCGAGGTAGAGAAGGTAAATGGCGAGCAGTATTGCGCCTTCCCAGCGCACGAGGGCGTGGTGGAGGTGCGAGAACCAGTAGAGAATGAAGGAGATGACCACCATCACGGTGTAGTCGACGAGGAAGCCGTCGGCGGAGTTGTGGATTGGACTGATGGCGGAGGCTATGCACACCACGCTGAGGATGTTGAACGTCACCGAGCCGATGATGTTGCCCAGCGCCATGTCAGTCTGTCCCTTGCGTGCCGCGCTCACCGAGGCGAAGAACTCGGGCAGCGACGTTCCCACGGCCACGATGGTAAGCCCTATGACGCGCTCCATCTCCGTCGGTGAGGCCCCGAGGTGAGTTCCAAGCGTCATCGCTATCTCCTTCGCACCGTCGATGAGCAGCCTCGCTCCTCCCCACAGCGCTATACACGAGACGACGATGACCACCAACGCGCCGCCCAGCCGGAACTGACGGAACGCCGAGAGCGAGGCAGCCGCCTCGGTGTCGGGATGATGGCGGGAGTCACGTATTTTCCACATCACGTAAGCCACCAGCAGCAGGAAGCCGAGGATGCCCTCCCAGCGGTGTATCGTGCCGAAGCAGCCCGCGAGGGCCAGCAGGACAACCGCCAGCATCATGAACGGCAAGTCAACGTGCATCGACTCCTTCTTTACGGGGATGCGGCAGATAAGCGCCACGATGCCCAGTATCATACCAATGTTAGCTATGTTGCTTCCCACGACGTTGCCTATCGCTATGCCCGAGGAGTGCTGCCACGCAGCCTCGATGCTCACCAAGAGCTCAGGCGAGGAGGTGCCGAAGCCCACAACCGATATGCCTATCACCATTGGGCTCAGCCTTGCTATACGGGCGATGCTCACCGCCCCCTCGACAAGATAGTCGCCCCCCTTCAGCAAGAGCCAGAAGCCTATCAGCACGAAAAGTATGTCCAGTAGCATAATCTCTAAGTATAAACTCATTTAGTTGTCCTCACCACCCTTGTTGCCTCCTGCTCGAGGTTGCGTCGGTCGGTGGCCCTGACCACACGGGCGGCGAGCTTCAGGAAGGCGTGCCCCGTCGGCTTCGTCGGCTCGAGGGCGGGCGGGTTACCGTTGTCGCTGTCTTGGCAGAGGCTGCCGACGAGCGGAATCTGCCCCAGCAGAGGCGCTCCGAGCTGCTGGGCGAGGCGGCCCACACCGCCGTCGCCGAAGATGAAGTAACGTTCGTCGGGGTGCCGCTCAGGCGTGAACCACGCCATGTTCTCCACGAGGCCGAGGATGGGCACAGCCACCTTCTCGTCCCTGTACATATTGATGCCCTTGCGAGCGTCGGCAAGCGCCACCTCCTGCGGAGTTGAGACGATGATAGCGCCCGTGATGGGTATGGTCTGCACCAACGTCAGGTGTATGTCGCTCGTACCCGGCGGAGTGTCAAGCACAAGGTAGTCGAGCTCGCCCCACGCAGCGTCGCCAATCATCTGCCTCAGCGCGTTCGAGGCCATGCCGCCGCGCCAGAGGGTGGGCTGCTCAGGGTTGACGAAGAAGCCTATGCTCAGAGTCTTCACGCCGAACTTCTCGACGGGCACGATGAGGTCACGCCCGCCGATGCTCTCGCTGTAGGGGCGCGCGTCCTCTATGTTGAGGAGCTTCGGCACCGACGGCCCGGAGATGTCGCAGTCAAGCAAGCCGACCCTCAGCCCCATGCCGGCGAGCGCCACGGCCAGGTTAGCCGCGACGGTTGACTTCCCCACGCCGCCTTTCCCGCTCGCGACGGCTATGATGTTCCTCA
>JAJPZF010000063.1:3184-6928 GCA_021204545.1 Prevotellaceae bacterium | reverse complement strand
GACGGGGAGGAGAAGCCCAAGGAGAAGAAGCCAAGGAGGCAGCTGAGCGACAAGGCGCGGCAGGTGACCGAGGAGTACAACAAGGCGATGCGCAGCAGCCGCGTGCAGGTGGCCGAGGCCATGTGGGACTCGATGAAGACCCTCAAGGAGTTCATGCAAATAACAAGCAAGGCGGCGGGCAGGAAGCTCAAGGACATAGCCGACGTGGAGGGCTTCATGAACCCCTACCTCGGGGAGAACCGCCTCCCGTCCGTCAACAAGCACGACCAGGACATGTTCAAGCGCAGGCACCTCGACGGGCTGTACAAGGCCATAGACAAGCTGACGGGCGGCACGGAGGAGGGCAGGCGCGGCCTCTTCACCTACATGAAGGCCAAGCACGGCCTGGAGCGCAACCTCCTCATGGCGGAGCGCGAGGCCAGGAAAGCCTACGAGGCCCGGAAAAAGAAGGCGGACCCCTCGTGGGAGGAGCTGGACGAGGAGAAGAGGCAGGGACTCGTCAACGGGGCGCGCAGGGACTACGCCGGCCTGACGGGGCTGTTCACGAAGAAGGGAGAGAAAGCGCCCTCGTGGCAGGAGGCCGAGCGGATGGCGCGGGAATGCGTGGAGAGCTACGAGGCGGACCACGACACAGGCGACCTGTGGAAGAGGGTGAAGAAGCTCACCGACGCCATACTCAAGAAGGAGAGGGACACGGGCCTCATCAGCACCGAGACATACGACAGAGTGAGGAGCATGTACCGGCACTACATTCCCCTCAGGGGCTTCATGGAGCCCACCGCCGACCAGATGTACGCCTACATAGGGCAGCCCGAGGGCAGCGGCGGCTTCAGCGACCCGATGAAGGGGGCGAAGGGCAGGACATCAGAGGCGGACGACCCGATAACGAGCCTCGTGAAGATGGCGCAGTCCGCCATCATACAGGGCAACCGCAACCAGAACGTGAGGCTGCCGCTCCTGCGCTTCGTGCGCAACCACGCCGCCGAGACGGGAGACCTCGTGTCGGTGTCAGGACTGTGGCTGAGGCGTGACGCGGGGGGCGGCTGGAACGTGGCCCGCCCCGAGGACGTGGGACGCCCCGACCTGAGGGTGACGGACCAGGACGGCCCCGACGAGACAAGGCGGAAGCAGGAGGAGCTCGAGGAGCTGTACAGGCAGGCCGCCGCCGCCGACCCCGAGAACTTCCGCATGAGCAGCGACGACACCAAGATGCCGTTCCGCGCGGGAGAGGGCGACCTCGGGCAGCACCAAGTGCTCGTCAAGGAGGGAGGAAAGACAGTGCTGCTGACCGTGAAGGGCAGCCCGAGGCTGGCTCAGGCGGTGAACGGCCTGACGAACCCCGACGTGGAGCGCAAGGGCTTCTCGGGGTGGACGCACAAGGTGACAGGCACGGCGAACAGGTTCCTGGCCAAGGTGCACACGACGCTCAACCCCGACTTCGTGGCGGGCAACCTCGGGCGCGACATGCAGTTCGCCAACTCAAGGCTGTTCATGAAGGAGGGCGCCGGCTACACGGCGCGGTTCGACGGGAACATGGCGAGGCTCGGCGGGCCGCTGAGAGTGGGCAGGCTGCTGTGGCAACACGAGCGCGGCACGCTTGACGAGAGCTCCGAGGTGGGCAGGTGGTTCGGGGAGTACATGCGCAACGGGGGCGAGACGGGCTACACCGCCCTCCAGGACAACGACAAGGTCAACAAGGAGTACCTGAGCCAGCTCGTGGGGGCGCACTGGGACAACAAGGCGCTCGTGGGGCAGGCGAGGGAGCTCTCGCGCGGCATGGCGCGCGTCCTGGGCGACGTGGGCAGGGCGGTGGAGATATCGACGCGCTTCGCCGCCTACATGACCTCGAGGCAGGAGGGAAGGAGCGTGGCGCGCTCCGTCTGGGACTCAAAGGAGGCGACGGCGAACTTCAACAAGAAGGGGGCGGGCGACCGCTTCCTCGGGGCGAAGGGGCAGACGAGGCTGGGCAACATAGCCGCGGGCGTGTCGGGCTGGGGACGGGACTGGATAATGTTCTGGAACGCCAGCGTGCAGGGCATGAGGGGGATGGCGGAGGCCGCCACGATGAGCAAGGCGAGCATGGCAAGGGCCGTGGGCGTGGGCGCGGGGTTCTTCATCTACGGCATGGCGAACGCGATGTTCCACCACGACGACGACGAGTACTACAACATGCCCGACTGGGTGAGGCGCAACAACCTCATGCTGCCCAAGGCGGGGGGCGTCAGGCTGATATACCCGATGTCGCAGGAGCTCCAGCCGTTCTACGGCATGGGCGAGCTGCTGGGCTCGTACATGAGCGGCAGGGAGAAGGGCGGCTGGAACCTCACGCTGAAGGGGGCGGACATCCTCATGACGCCCTCGCCCGTCAACCTCCTCGAGGGGCAGCGGGACGACGGCAAGTTCGACTGGGGGATGGCCGCGTCCCAACTGGCGCCCTCGTTCGCGCAGTCGCTCGGCCAGACTTTCTTCGACACGTCCTGGAACGGCATGCCGCTTGACAAGCGGAACCCCTACAACCAGGACTACCCCAACTACACCAAGGCATACCAGGGCACGGGCAGGGGCTGGGTGCTGACATCGAGGGCGGCCTACAACGGGACGGACGGCGCGATTGACCTCAACCCCGGCGCGATGCAGTACCTCTTCCGCCAGACAGTGCCCTTCGGCAACTTCTACAGCGAGCTGGCGGCGACGGGCAGGATGGCCGTGGGCGCGGCAGACTTCGACATACAGAACATACCCCTGGTCAACCGCTTCGGCAAGAGCGAGAACGAGCTCTCGGAGGGCAGGGCGCTGAGGAGCTACTTCTACGAGACGGGCCAGGCGGGCAGGCGGGCGGACAGAGACCTGTGGAGGAACAAGTGGGAACTGGAGAACCACCTCATCACCCCCGAGGAGAAGAGGGAGAGGGACGCGGAGGTGAAGGGCGGCGCGGACTACATCATGGGGCAGCTCTACAAGAGCCAAGGCAAGGACATCAGGGAAGCCCTCAAGAACAAGGCGCTGGGCAAGGACGTGAGCCAGGAGAGACTGGACAAGGCCTTGAGGCGGTATCGGGACAGAGCGCGCGAGATACTTGAGAGGAAGGGCATCAGCGAGGGCGTGGACCGCGTGCAGCGGATGAGGGACGCGTTCCAGGGCGACTGAGACTCGATGTCCCCCCGTGGTGCGCTGTTCCTGCGGGAAGCGTGGGGGGACCGTAGGCGCGAAGATACGAAAAGGGAGTGGACAAAAGCGTCAGTCGCGGCAACTTTGTCCACTCCCTCTCTTTTCCGTGTGTGTGGCGTGTGTGAAGTGTGTGAGTGTGTGCGGCTCACACACACACACTTATGCGCCCGTGTCCGCGGGGACGCCCGAAAGGGACTCCCTCCTCTCCTTGAGGGCGAGCACTTCCTCCCGCCTGTAGAGCGGCATCCTGCGCCCCGTCATGCGGTAGACCTTCAGCAGCCCGCCGTCGCGCATCGCGGCGACACTTATCCTCGTGACGCCGAGCAGGGCAGCCGCCTGCGTCGTGTTCACGTACTCCGCCGCTGTCCAGTGGACGGGTATCTCCTCCCCCTCGTCGGGGATGACCGTCCAGCTCTCAATGTCCCGCTTCCACCTCCTCTGCGGGCGGCCCTTGTGCGCGGCGCGCTCGGCCAGCGCCTCCATGACTACTCCCTTGATAATCTCCCTCGCCTTCTTGGCGGAGAGAATTCTCTCGATGATGCTTCTCATAATTGTTTGTTGTTAGGTTGTTGATTA
>JAJPZF010000063.1:1921-3084 GCA_021204545.1 Prevotellaceae bacterium | reverse complement strand
CCATGTCCTTCTGCCACTGGGGCACAGAGTTGGGCGAGCGCGGGTCGCGGAAGGGCTGGGCGTAGGCCAGATGCCTCGGCGTCCGCCAGCGGCTCACTCGCTCATAGCACTCGTTGAGGTCGCCGTGCAGCATACAGAAGAGGAAGAACTCCCCCTTGTAGCCGCGCGCCTCTATGCGCCTTATTGCCGTGTCGCAGTGGCTTACCTGCGCCGGCGTGTCGCAGCCGAAGCGTATGCGGCTTATCCACCTCACCCTCGCCAGCAGGGCCGCCACGTCGTCCGTGACGAGACGAGCGTCAAGCGCCTGGTTGAAGTCCACCTTGTAGCCGAGCCTCACTATCTTCTCTATCTGCGAGAGGCCGTAGTCGGAGGCGAGGATGTTGTTGTCCATCAGGATGAGACGGTCCCTGCCGTCCACGGCTATCTCCTCCACGTCCATGTAGGGGCGCAGAGCCCCCTCCTTCTCGGGCACGACGCACCACTTGCACTTGTTGGGGCAGCCGCGCGTGAGGAAGCCGTAGGCGGTGCGCCCGTCCACCTGCGGGTATATGGAGTAGTCGGGCTGCGTGCGGTCTATCCCGGGGGGCAGCTCCTTCTGGAGGCTGTAGCCCGTGCCTCCCCTCTCCACCTTGTCGGCGTTGCCAATGCAGTAGGCGTACCGCGGGGTGAAGTTGAATATCTTGGAGACGTAGACGATGTCGTAGTGGGGCGCGAGGCTGTCGTACCACTCCACCGTGTCTCCCCGCCCCTTGTGCCAGGCGCTTATCTTCATCAGCGCGAGGTTGGGGTGCCTGCTGTCCTCTGCCATTAGGCCTATTCTCATTCTGTCTACCATAGCGTCATTTGCTTGTCCTCGCTCCCCGTGTCGGCCAATAACTTCCTGAGTATGTGGTACAGGCACGCCACGACGATGCTGTTGCCCGCGAGCTTGTAGAGCTGGCAGCGGCTCACGCCCGCGGAGAGCAGCGTGTCGATGTCGCCTTCCTCCACGTCCATCAGGCGGAAGCACTCGCGCTCGGTGAGCATGCGCACGCGGCAGCGGGCGCCCCTCTCCATGACGAGGCTGTCCTTGCGGACGGTGGTGAGGGCGTTGGCCGCCGTGCCGTCCCTCGCCTCGAGGCTCGGCTTGTTGCCGTCCCCCCTTCCCCTCACGGCGCAGGGCA
>JAJPZF010000063.1:0-1821 GCA_021204545.1 Prevotellaceae bacterium | reverse complement strand
GGAAGCCGTCCTTGCCCACGCGCTCGTTCTTCGCGAGCCACCGCGCCACCTTGTCGTCCGAGAGGAAGAACTCCGAGGGTATGCTGTTCTCCAGCACGTCCCTGAGGCAGCGGACGCGGGGCATCGGCTCGGGGAAGTGGTACTCCCCCTCGTGGTCCAGTATGCTGACCATAAAGACACGCTCCCTGTTCTGCGGCACGCCGTAGTCGGCGGCGTTGAGCACCTTGGCGAAGCTGGCGTATCCGTATGAGCGCAGCACCTCCTGCCACCTGAGGAAGTATGGGAGGAACTTGCGGGAGACGAGGTTCTTCACGTTCTCGAAGATGATGTACTTGGGCCTCTTGGCGAGTACCGCCTTGCGGCACTCCCACAGCAGGCTGGAGCGCGTGCCGCTGCCCTCAGCCCCTCCCTTCTGTAGGCCGGCGGAGCTGAAGTCGGTGCAAGGGCTCGACATCGTGAAGAGGTCGAAGTCGGGGACCCGCGCCCAGTCTATCCCGCTGATGTCGCCGTAGTTCCTGCCCGCCAGCCCGGGGAAGAGAGCGTCGTGCGCCCTTATGGCGTGCCTGTCTATCTCGCTCCAGCCGACGCACTCCCACGCGAGCGGAGGGAAGTCCCTCGCCAGTCTCCTCAGTGCGAGGAGCTGGCTGTCATAGCCGCTGAAGGCGGTGAACACCCTGAGGGCGGGCGTGGTCTTGATTACTCTACTCGTTGTCGTCGTCTTTTATCAGTTCGTGTCTGCTTGCGATGATGAACGTGTATACCGCGTCGAGGCCGTTATGGAAGTCATACGCGGGGACACAAAGAAATCTTTGTTCATAAAGTTTCTTCATGTCCTCAAGCGAGAGGGGCGGAAGAGCCCTGTCTCCTTCCTTTCTCGTGGCCGTCAAGGGGTACAACTCATTCTCTTCCAAGTCCAAGTTGCACCCGGCGACGTGAAGCGCCCTCGTGGTGGCGTTCTCTTTCCCGAACACTGTTTCCAATACAGTCACACACTCAAGGAAGTGTTGCATCGTTGATAATGCGATTCTCATAGTCGTTGTTGTTTAACGGTTAGTTGATTGTTCTTCTCCATTCCTTCTCCTGCTCCGTGAGGTAGTCGTCGGGCAGCATCTTGTCCTTGTCCCCGAGGATTTTCCCGACCACCTTGTCGATGTCCTCGTAGTAGACGGTGCGCATGGCGTTCTCTATGTCCGCCCTCCTTATCCTGCCGCGCATGAGGTCGTCGCGCCCTATCACGAGAGCCAGCTTGTCGTCGCCGAACGCCTTGCGCATGTAGTCCGTGATGTAGCCGCAGAAGGCGAGCAGGGAGTGTTTCCCGAACTCGTCGCTGACGCGGAAGAGGACGAACGCGTTGGGCAGGAAGCGCTTGTCGCGCCTCGTCTCCGCGGGTATCAGCCTCAGGCGGGAGTAGAATATCCCGATGTCGGGGTTGTCGTGGCTGTATTTCAGCGTCTCCGCGCGGAGCAGCGCCTTGCACTCCTCCCACGCTCTGGCCAGGCTCTTCTTCCTCAGTTGCATGGCGCGCCCTCCTCCCTTAGTTTCCTGACGAGGATGTCGGCGTACTCTACGGCCTTGTCCGCCGCCAGGTGCCTGGCGAACAGCTCTCTCGCTATCTCGTAGCGTCTCTGCTCCCAGTCCACAGCCCTTTCCCGCAGCTCCTTGCTTCTCGCCGCGTCGTCGGCGAGGGCGCAGAGGATGTCCGCTGTCTCGTTGTGCGCCTCCGACACGTCGTCCGCCGCGGACTCGATAATCTCGCCCAAGGGCGCGGCCTTCCTCGCGGTGGCGATTTTGAACTCTGTCTGGTCGAGACGCCCGCAGAGC
>JAJPZF010000026.1 GCA_021204545.1 Prevotellaceae bacterium | reverse complement strand
GCTGTTCGTGGCCGTGTCATTGCTCTGCGCATGGTGGATAGACAGCGGGCGGTGAGGCCGTGACAGACGAGCAGAGAGAGCGGGGGCTTAGGCTCTTCGCAAGGCACGGGAAAGGCTGCCTCTGGACAAGGAGGCAGAGGGCGTGGCTCAGGGAGGTGTACCCCGACACCCCCTGCCCCGACATCGCGGAGGTCGTCGGCGTGCAGGCGAACACCATAAGGGTCATCGCGGGCAGGCGCGGCCTGCGCAAGAGCGAGGCGGGCAAGGCAGCCTTCCGCGCCGTGGCAGGCAGGAAAGTCAGCGACAACTGCCGCAAGGCGAGGCGCAACCTCAAGTGGGGCATCTTCGGCGAGGGCTACCACTCGGAGGACTTCAGGCGGCTCAGCGGTGCCCAAAGTGCCGCTAAGTCCAGGATGGCGCGCGATTTCGGCTATAAGGTAATCCACGACCGCTGGGACCAGGAGCGCAAGTTCTGCGTCTACTACACGCCAGAGACGCGCCGCCGCCCCAAGAGCGAGGCCACCTGCGGGAGGCTTGGCCTGAGGGTGCTGCCGTGGGAGGGGGAGGAGTGAGCTATGATGACACAGGAAGACAAGGACTACATTCTCAGTAAGCTACACCAGCGGAAGGCCACGTACCTCGTCTTCTCCCGCGTCAGCCGCGGGCAGACGTTCGGCTCTGTGCCACCGACCAAGCTTGAGGGCTTGATTAGGGCTCTGCCGCAAGGCGAGGGGATTGACCTCAGCCTTGACGGGCAGTGGCTGCCGCTCACCCTCGGGCAGATGCGGGAGCTTGTGGAGAAGGACGCCATCAGGGTGGACGTCAGTCCTACCGTTATGTTTGAGATACTGCTTTGGTGATGACAGCATGGTTGTGATTTGCTTTCAGATTTAGTATCTTTTTGAGAGGCAATAACAGCCCCAGCCTTACAAAGTATCACCGAGCCTCCCCAGGGCCCCGCAAGGACGAAAGCCCGAGCGGGGCCCCTTCTTTCATCATTTTCGTGGCCTCACGAAAATGGCAGGGCGGCCCCTTATATTTGTCGGAAACCCCCTTATATTTGTCGGAAACCCCGCGACTTACCCGCAACCCGCTCGGGGCAACTCTTTCCGAAACGGAAATGGCTCAGTGGTTGTTTCCAAAATGGAAATAACCACTATCTCAGCTTGCCCGTCCCCCTCAGGTCGTAGAGCGCGTCGAAGCCGCGCACGTTCTCCCTGAAGCCCAGCCTCACCGCCACGGCGAGGCGGAAGTACTTGTAGGGCGTGCCCTCTATGTTGTCTATCCTGTGCGTCCTCGTCGACGCCACTATCTCCCAGTGGAAGCAGTCCAGGGAGCCGTACAGCACCATCCCCAGCGTGTGGTTCTCCTGAAGGTCCTGCCTCATGTAGCCACGCTGGACGAGGCTCACGAGTGTCTTCATGATGTCGGGGCCGCCCAGCTTCACGGGGCGCGTCACGAACACCATCGGCGTGGGGTCCGCGTCCTTGTCGTACTCCGAGAGGTCCACCAGCGCGCACCCGTCGTCCGCCGTCTGGAGGGCGAGGGCGTTGGGGTAGGAGTTCACGCCGTCCTGAAGGTCGGTGAGCATCATGCCCCACTGCCGCGACTTGTAGCTGTAGACGTACGCCACGCCCGCCGAGGGGCTGTACATGACGAGCCGCTGGTGGACGTAGTCCTGCTTCACCCCGCACTCCGCTATGAAGTCGAGGAACGGCTGCCCCGCCCATGCGTTCACGCGCCTCTCCAGCTCGTCCTCCCCGATGGAGAGGAAGCGGCCGCAGAACTCGCCGAAGCGGGGCAGGTCGAGGGGGTTGAGCTGCCCGAAGTCGCCGTCTATGCTGTCGGAGAGGCAGCTGACGCTCGAGCCCGTGATGACCATCACGCCCCTGTCCGACATGAACAGCACCTCGCTGTCGAGCTGCGTCACGGCGGACACGTTCCTCGCCACGTCGCGGGCGAAGGGCTGCGAGGTGGAGTACGTGCCGTCGTCGGCCACCGTTATCGCCCATATCCCCTCGTCGGTGAAGGCGTAGAGCGGGAACTGCCCGAACTGCCCCTGCGAGAGGGCGCGGGCGGCACACGAGAGGGCAAGCACCTGCCCCGCCCCCGCCGTGCAGACCATCGCGTTCTTGAAGACGAACGGGTTCGAGGCCTCCGAGACGTATATCTTGTTGTATAGATTAACCGTGTCATCGACGGTTGGCACATCTGTCTTGTTATCCGGATTCAATTCAACCTCATCGTTCGTCAGGCAGTCAAAACCATTGAAAAGATACACCCCGTTGAGGAAGTCATGCCCAGTCAGATTGTAAGAATAGCACTCATTGTCATTGCCAACCATCACCACCAGCTCATAGGCCCGGTTGTCAGGGTAGAAGAACCAGGGCAAGTTGTAATTAGTGCCATTTCCTTCACAGAGGACAGCTTTGTCTCCGTCCGTGGTGCGGATCTTTACCCAGTATTTTTTGCAGGGGTATAGTTCTATGAGACCGTTTTGTGAGCTGATCGGGGTGACCGCGGGCAAAGACGCTGTTCCCCCGAACAAGTGCAGGCGGTTGTTGTACGAGAACAGATTGGCATTGCGGAACGATGAGTACTCTACCGTCTCCTCCGAGTAAGCCTCCCTTGTCTCAAGAGAGTCGAGCGTGCCTTTTTCCAGATCCAGATTGACATAAGTGCTTTGTTCGTAGACGTCTTTCAGCTCATCAAACTTAATGCTCTTTATCTTGTAAAAGCTTGCGACACTCGTATAATCACTTTCGAGTTCGTCATCGTCTTTCTGAGCGATCAGAGGGTAATACATAGTAGCATTCCCTTTGTCGAACAAATAGGTGTCCACCAATGTCAGTAAGTCTGAGACCACGACATTTTCAGTGCTATAACTGGTGGAATTAACGAATCCGACCCCGGCGTCCTTGCTGTCCTCCTCTGCCCTGTAAGTTGCCCATTGCTTTCCCTCCTCATACCCCCATCCCTGGTCGTAAGGGTAGATCTCTGTGGAGACGAACACGTCTACGCCAAGTATCACATCAGCCCAGATGTCATCAATCGAGGATTTTACACTATAAACCAAGTCTGCCGCAAACGCTCCCAAGTCAAGATTATAGTTCGAGTTCCCAGTCAGTTTATAGTAACGGATGACCGGGGCATACCCGCTGTTCGGCACAAGCAACAGCGGGACGCTGGGATATGCGTATGTTCCGTCATATAGCTTTAAGGCGTATCTCAGGAAGAAAGGGTATATAAACCTATCCTTCTTCTTCCCTTTTTGATAGACAAATTTGTTGATATACCCCATAAGCGCCGTGAAGTTGTCAAGGGAGTCATTTAACTGGCACACCGAAATAGAGAATACTTCCTTATTGGATTTCATAAGGATGATAGTTGTACCTACATAAGTAATTCCAGCATTGGGTGTCGGGGTCAGAACAACAGTAAGGGAGGAATAGTTCTTTGTCGCGGCAAAAGAGTAGACAGCATCATGATACACTCCTGTAGACTTCGAGCAGATCTGTTCCTCATCACCCCCGTCCTCGGGAATACCATAGATGGTGACAGTATCAATGTTAACAAGTGCTGTTCTTGGATACTTGAACTTATATGCGTATGCGCCCTTCTCAATGCTGATGCCGCCCCAGGCGTTTTCCCACCTTGGGGCTGAAGTCGACCACTGTATTTCTTCAGTCGCTATAGTCGTATAGTCGTCATCAGAGGCGTTGGAGGTAGTAGTCTCACTGCTGTTGACGGAGATGTCGCTGATATTTGAATTATCCTCGTAGTACATATTCAGAGACAACCCCCACAAAATATCCACGGAAGGCACGCCGTCCCCCATATATTTATATGTCGATTTATCATTAGACCAGATGAAGTATAGGATGGAGGCGGAGGTCGACATCACCACCGTGTTGCCGACCATCGCCAAGTCCACGAGCGTGCCGCTGTATGAGCCTATCCACGTCACGGCATTATTGGTGTCGTTTTCGTCTATCTTCCAGTACTCCGCACCATCCTCGTCGGTGGCAATCTTCCCTCCCGTCCAGTGGACAGTCCCCTTCTCGCAGGTGTCCTTGTCGACCCAGAAGAGCAGGACGCTGCCGCCGCTCTGCCTTGCTATGATATAGTGCGTGTAGGATGCCGTCGAGTGCAGGTACACCTTGTCGCCGCCGGCCACCACGAGCCCCTTGGCGGCGGCGGGGGGATACGTCTTAAGAGCGCCGTCCTCCCACACCGCGTTCGTGGCGAACGCCAGCGCCCCGTCCTGGCACTGCGCGTCGTCGGGCAGTGTCGTCAGCCCCGAGTAGCTTACGGATGATTGCTGTATTGCCATGTCCTTGTGGGTTTATTGCTGTGGACTTGGATACTGGATTGGGGGCGACTGTTGCGTTTGTTGCTGCTGTTGCTGCCCCTGCCCTTGCTCCTGCATCTGCTGTTGTTGCTTTGCCTGCTGCTCCGCCTGCTCCTGGCGGTCGGCCTCGATGCTCTGCAAGAGGTCGTCGGCGAAGTCGAACGAGCCTGTCTCGAGCATCTGCTCGAGGCTTATCTGCCCGGTCTGCCATATCTGCATGAGCTGCTCGTTCACCTTCTCGCGGAAGACTGCGGTGCGCTTCTCCTCGTGCACGCTGATGTCGTACTCCACGTTGAAGATGCGGTCTGGCGTGTCGATGTCGGGCATCTCCTTGCCCGTTATGTATGTTATGCGGCGGGAGTCGTAGAACTGCAGGAGGTTCATTATCTCCTTGCGGGCGGCCTGCCGTATGAAGCTGTCGAAGCTCATCACCACGTCCACGAGGCTCGTGGTGGCGTTCTCCGTCTGCTGGGCGTAGAGTGTGCCGCTCGTGCCGCTCACGGGGGTCTTGCCCTGAAGCGCCCCGTGGACGCCCGAGATGTCCTCCATCATCTTCATCTGGAGCTGTAGCAGCTCCGTCAGGCCTATGTTCGTGGAGTTCGACGTTATGACCTGCGGCAGGTGCTGGAGGTTCTTCGACTTGTAGAACACCATACCCCTGAAGGAGGTCGCCATCTCGGCGAACTGTTGGTATGACATGTTGTCGGGCACGGCCTCCTTCGGTATCATCATCAGTCCCTTGGCGGAGCTGCGTATCGCCATGTCGTACATCGTGACGAGGCGGTTTATCATCCGCTGCTGGTCTATCACGTCGGAGACGAAGGAGTGTATCTCGCCGTCCATGAAGGGGTATGCCTTGAAGACGAAGGGGTGGCTCTTGTGCTCGTAGGGTGTCTCCCCCTCGTCGAGGATGTCCCCGAGGGGGGAGAGGAAGTAGTAGTACCAGAGCGAGTCCACGAACCACTCGCAGTCGATGAGGGGTATCTCCTCCTGCGGCATCCCGAGGGAGAGCCCCTCCTTGATGCGCTCCATGTTCTCCTTGTCCACAAGCTCCTCCTTGTCCCCTGTCTCTATCTTGAACACCTCGCCCGTGTTCCAGTCGTGGCAGCGGTAGCGGGGGCGGCTCTCCCTGCGCCACACCTCGATGACGCGGCAGCGTGAGGGGTCGTCGGTGATGAAGAAGTCCCAGTCGCGCAGCTGCGAGTAGCCGAACTCCGTGAAGCGTGTCGAGAAGACGTAGCGGTCGCGCGCGCACTGGTACGTCTTCTTGAGGTCGTCCAAGTCCCTGCCGCTGTGGGCGAACTCCTGGCAGAGAGTGCCGAAGTCCACGTCGTGTATCATGCCGATGAACTGGCAGTCGCTTCCCCTCGGGTCCTGCATGTTGCAGTCGAGGATGAGCAGGGAGGGCGACACGAGCTCCGTCACGCAGTCCAGCTCGTCGTTGAGCCAGGCGTATCGCTTCTTCTCGCACACCAGGCCCGAGACGAGATACTCCTCCAGTCCCCTTGCCCTGAGCTCGTCCATGTCGCCGCGCTGCATGTTCTTCTGGTGCAGGATGGTGAGGATCTCCCCGTACCTTTGCTCCTCCCTCGCCCTCGCGGTGAAGACGGGCTCGTTGTCCTGGTTGCGGAAGAAGCCAACGACGTTGCGCACGAGCCGGCGTATCATGTTCTGCTTCAGGGGGGTGTTGCCCTCCCGCCTCAGCATCTCCGCCTCCCTCATCCATCCGCACTCGGTCTTGACGAGGTCGCCCCACTGGTCGCCGAAGAGGTATCGCTTGTTTCTCTCCCTCTCCCGGCGGAACTTGGTCATGGCCATCCAGTACTTCTCCGCCTCCAGAAGCACCTGCAGCCCGCGCTCCCGGGGGCTTTTGCCGTATCCCTCCCACTCGTCGGTGTTGACCTTCGTGGGCTTTATCCTGCTCAGCGGTATCAGTCTGTCTCTCTTTGCCATATCCTTAAGGGTGTGTCTTACCATTGGGGATAGAAGGGGCGTTTCAGGGCGCTGTAGTTGGCGTCCTTCGCGTCCTTTATGCGGTCCTCCGCGTCCTCCCACTTCGCCATCCACTGGGCGGCGTTCTGCGGGTCGGTGAGGCTTGTGAGCTGCCACAGGGCCTTGAAGACCATGTAGTCGTGGATGAGACGCTCCAGAAGCTCCGTCTGCGAGCGGGAGTAGCAGGCGGGGACGCTGAGCCTCATCACGTACTGCTCACGCTGTCTCAGGCGGTTGTCCCTCTCGTCGTCGTCCTCCACTGCCTCCCTCGCCATAGGGAAGAGCATGTTGAGGCACTCGGCGAAGCTCCTTATGAGCGAGCGCGCCACAAGCTCAACGTTGCCATCCTCCCCCACGTCCTGCGTCTCGTGCTTCTGGTGCAGGTGGGTCGCCTCGCCATTGTCGTCCATGAGGTCGCCCTCGATGAACGCCCACTGGCGTATGTCGTAGAGCAGCTCCCGCTGGAGGAAGACGAGCCTCACCTCGACGTTCTCCGAGGAGCTTGTGCCTGTGCTTGTGGTGCAGTCCATATTCTATTTGCCTTTCTTAATCTTTCTGATGAAGTCGGAGAGGTTGAACTGCTTGCCGAAGAAGCCGC
>JAJPZF010000138.1 GCA_021204545.1 Prevotellaceae bacterium | reverse complement strand
GCGAGCAATCCGTTCCTATCTGGAAGAACTCCGTTCTTCTGGCGGCTACCAAGTGCAACCCCTTCGGGGTTACCGTTCCCCATCGCCACGCCCAACGGTTACCCGTCGCGCCGTCACCAATCGCCCGTCGCCCCGTCACCAATCGCCTAATGTCCAACGCCTAACACCCGTTACCCGTTGCCCCGTTGCCATTGACGCTCGCCACGAATAAGACTCGTCGGGCCTAACCTTAACCGCCGTGATGGTCTCCGCTGCGCCCCGTCTGTCATTACCCGAAGCATTTCCCTCGCATCGGGCGGCCTGAGGCAGAGCATGCCCAAGCCTCCGCGTAACGCACCGTGGTGTGTAGGCCGACTCTTGCCTGTCTTCGAGGCGACTCTTCGTTGGCCGTGAGCCTAAAGATCGGGGCGAATCGGACGAAACCTAATTAGGTTTTGGCTGAATCCTAATTAGGTTTTGACTGAATCCTAATTAGGTTTTGCCCGAAACCTAATTAGGTTTTTTATGCTCGTGCTTCGGAGCGTGTTCCAAGGGAGTGGAGGAACACACCGCAAATATACTGCAATCCCGCGGGAAAAGCAAGGGCCCGCGGCGGAAATACGCCAGCCGCGCCCCGCGCCCCGCAATATATTCGCCCAAAGACTTGCGGCGATTCTCCTCAAGACTTGCGGTGTCTTGCCCCGCGCCCCGCAATGCCTTCGAGCGCGCGTGCGTAATATATATAAAGGTATAGGCGAGCCTCGGCGGTGCGCAAGCGCAAGAAAACCGTCGCATAAAGCCGTCTTGCGAGGCAAGAGTAGCAGCTTTCAGTCCCACGAGCCATAAAAAGCACAAGGAAAGCAAAGAAAGTCAAAGAAAAATTTGGCAAGAAAAAAAAAATGGGTATACCTTTGCAAACACTACAGGGAAAGCTTTCCCGTGAGTGCATAGCACGAGAAACACTAACCACGTACACCATATTGTATATGGGAAAGAACATAAGATTTGGCTTAATACTGGCAGCGATGGCTCTCTTCTCCGCTGTCACGACGGCCCGCGCCCAGAAGTTCGCCCTCAAGACGAACGCCCTCTACTGGGCCACAAGCACGCCGAACCTCGGAGCCGAGATATCAGCGGGCAGGAAGAACTCCGTTCAGCTCTTCTACGGGCTCAACCCGTGGAAGTCAAGCTCCGGCAAGAGCATCCGCCACTGGCTGCTGCAACCCGAGTACCGCCACTGGTTCTGCGGCGTCTACGACGGCTGGTTCATCGGCGTGCACGCCATGGGAGGGCAGTTCAACATGGGTAACATAAAGCTTCCCTTCGGGCTGCTCCCCACGCTCGAAGACCATCGCTACGAGGGATGGTACGTTGGCGGAGGCTTCACGGCTGGCTACCAGTGGGCGCTGTCCGAGCATTGGAACATCGAGGCCTCACTGGGCATCGGCTACGACTACATCAAGTACGACAAGTTCGAGTGCGGAGAGTGCGGCGTGAAGGATAAGTCGTCGCACACCAACTACGTTGGCCCGACGAAGGCGGCCGTCAGTCTCATTTATATTTTCTAAGAGGTAAAAGCCACTATGAACAAGAACACTACACGATACACCGCACTGCTCCTGGCCGCCATCCTCGCCGCGCTGCCGCTCTCAGCCAAGAAGAAAACGGCCGCCATAGCCGTGCCGCAGGGCATAGCCGTAAGCAACCAGAGCGTGGAGCCTCTCGCTGGCCGCGTCACAGTGGGCATGGACATCAGTCTCGACTCGCTCACCCTCCGCTCACGCACAAGGATAATACTCACTCCCTCGCTCAGGGGAGAGGGCACTGAGGCGCAGATGCCGCAGATCGTCATCAACGGCCGCAGGCAGAACATAGAGTATAAGCGCTTCTCTCATAAAGATTACGCGAAGGAGACCACTGTGGTGCGCCGCTATAACAAGACGGCGCAGAGCCTGCGCTACACTGCCGAGCTGCCCCTGGAGGACTGGATGAGGAACGCCGACCTCGTGCTGGTGGGCGACTACTGCGGCTGCGGCGACACGCTGGGCAGCCTCGTGGTGCCGGTCAAGTGCCTGCGCACACCGCTGCTTGAGTATGTCAGGCCGGAGGCGAGGCCCAAGGCGTACGAGCTGGCCGGCTCGGCTTACATCGACTTCCCCGTCGACGAGACTATCCTTTACCCCGAGTATCGCCGCAACCCTGAGGAGCTGAAGAAGATAGTGGACACTATCAACAAGGTGAAGGACGACCCGAACGCCACCATCACACAGATTGAGATAAAGGGCTGGGCATCGCCCGAGTCGCCCTACGAGCATAACGCTTACCTGGCCGAGAACCGCGCTAAGACGCTGAAGGACTACGTGCGCTCGTTGCTCAGTCTCAGCGACACGGTCTTCACCGTCTCCTTCGTGCCGGAGAACTGGCAGGGGCTGCGTGAGTGCGTCTTGGCAAGCGAGAGCCTTGCCAACAAGGACGCCATCCTTGCCCTCATCGACAAGGAGATGGACCCCGACGCAAAGGAGGCCAGGATAAAGAGCCTTTACCCTGCGGACTACACTTATATGCTCGGGCAGTTCTATCCCGGGCTGCGCCGCTCCGACTACCGCGTGGCCTACACCATTCGCCCCTTCACCGTGGACGAGGCCCGCGAGATGCTGAAGACCGACCCTGGGCATCTCTCCATGGAGGAGATGTACCTCGTGGCGCAGGAATATGAGCCGGGCACCGACGAGTTCAACGACGTGTTCGCCACTGCCGTGCGTCTCTTCCCCGACGACCCTGTGGCTGACCTCAACGCGGCCTGCGCGGAGATGGAGCATGGCGACCTTGACGCTGCCGGGCGTCACCTCGAGAAGGCGGGCGACAGTCCGCAGGCCCTGAACGCGCGAGGTGTGCTGGCCTACCGCCGCGGCAACGTGGAGGAGGCTCGCGAGCTGTACAGGCGGGCAGCTGAGGCTGGCTGCGCGGCGGCTCAGGACAACCTGCGTAATCTGGAAAGACACTATTAACTGACATAAGAACCAAGAAGAAATTCGCAAACCCTAAAACTAAGTTACAATGAAATCAAAACTTTTCATCGCAGCCCTTGCCGCCCTTGCGCTTGGCGCTTGCTCCGACAACGGCGTTGTCGACGTCGCTTCTAATTCCTCCGCCTCTGGCGGCTCAATGGGCTACGTGAGGCTCGCCATCAACCTGCCTACGCAAACCTCCACGAAAGGAGCCAACGACGTGTTCGACGACGGCACAGCTGATGAGTACGCTGTTAACGATATCACGCTGCTCCTCTTCAGCGGCTCTTCAGAGGATGATGCCACGTACTATGCGCAGTACACGCTGGACAACGGGACGTTGAAAAACTACGAGACCACGACCGATCAGATAACCTCAAAGTACGCCGTGACGCAGAAGATAGACAGACCCGAGAACGCCACCGCCTCCGACACCATATACGCCCTGGTGCTGCTTAACGCTGGCACGGAATCCACCGACATGCTGAGCAAACTCACTCTCACGGTAGGAGAAACAACGATAGTAAAGTTGAGCCAGCAGCAATTGACGAATATTAAGGCCTCGGACATAATAAGCTCAAAGGGCTTCTATATGTGCAACGCCCCGCTCTACACAGCAAAGGGCGGCTACACCGACCCTGACCCCAATGACGTTAAGAACGATCAGGAGTTTACCCTCGTGAAGATAGAGCCGGACAACATCTACGACACCGAGGACGAGGCACTGGAGAACCCCGCCTCTAACATATACGTGGAGCGCGCCGTGGCAAAGGTGACCGTTGACGTGGCTGATAATTTCGTCGCCTCCAGCACCTCACTGGCAGTGAATAACAGCAGAGTGAAGAGCGCGGAAGTAAAGGCTTTCACTCTCGACCTCACTAACGAGACGATGTATCCCGTGCGCGAGGTGCAGTTCGCCGCTGATGTCTATTCCTACCACAGCGGGCTTTATGACGACTTAAGCTACGACCCATCAGATTGGCCCTACTTGCTCGAGTCCGACAAGTATCGTATGGTGGGCGGCGCAGAAGTGGGCGCTGACGTGTGGCGCATATACTGGGGCAGAGACCCGAACTACGGAAAGTCGGCTTACACTGAAGACAGCGATGGCAACCGCACTTACACCAATATGAATTATTTGTATGGCGAAGACCCGTACGCAAGCGGTGATATGACTGACTTGAAAGACAATAGCGGCGATCAGAACCCAGAGTACTGCCTCGACAACACGTTCGCGCCTGAGTATATGAACAAGGCGGAGACAACCCGCGCCATAATAGCCGTGGCGATTACGCTGCAAGATGACGATGGTAATGACCTCAGCGACAACTCTTTCTATGTTATCAACGACGAAAGGTCGTACATCAAGACGCTCGCCGAGGTGCAGGCGTACGTGAAGAAGGTGATACAGAGCGATGAGTATTATCAGGAGGCGGAGAAGCTGTGGACTAACGGGGATGACGACTTGATCGACCAGATATCAGTAAGTATAAATGAAACCACCTCCACGAAGAACGCCACCATCGTGCTGTCGTTCGGCAGTGAAATCTCGAGTACTGATAACTGGACAGACGGGAAAGTGCCTGATGTTTTCAGTGACACTTCCAATGAATACTCAGCTCTTATGGAGACCATCACGAGCAATTGCGAGGTGGACTACTACCTGAACGGCATAGCCTACTATCCCGTTGAGATAAAGCACTTCGGCGACGAGTCAACGCCTTGGAGCGCGCCTATGGTGTCAGGTCATACTGACGATACTAAAGATACGGAAACGAATAAGGCACTTACTTCCTATCCTTCAACGTTATTCGGCACGAGCCGTGAGAATAACTGGATGGGCCGCTACGGTGTGCTGCGCAACAACTGGTACAACATCATCATATCCGACGTGACGGAGGTAGGCACACCCACCGTGCCAGAGGCTTACGACGAGCCGGACGACCCGCTGCAGTCGTGGCTGTACACCGAGATAAACCTCCTGGCTTGGGCAAAGCGCCAGCAGAGCGTCAGCCTTTAGCCGCTGAGACACAAGCAACACTAACTATATGAAAGGGAGCGCGCCGCACTGAAGACGGCGGCGCGCACTCCTTAGCTAACCGACAGGCACAACAGGAAAACTTGAGAAGTATGAGACACTTACGAGGGAGATGGCGCACGCTCCTGTCGCTCACGCTCGCGGCCGTGCTGACGGTCTCGTGCGACATGATGACTGAGGACCTGAGCGACTGCCCCACGGGATTGTATATGACTTTCCGCTACGACTACAACCTGGACGAGGCGAATGCCTTCTCCTCGCAGGTGGGCTCGGTGACACTGCTCGTATATGACACGGACGACCGCCTCGTGGCAACCTACGAGGAGAGCAACACCGACTACGCCAAGCCCCTCGCAAGCGACACATACACTATGCACATCACCGACCTGCCCGAGGGTGAGTACCGCTTCATCGTGCTCGCGCAGCAGGCAGAATATACGGGAACACGCTCCGACAGCCGTGCGCTCTTCAACAGGGAAGGCACACAGGTGGGCAGCAATCGCACTGACCTCGACATCACGCTCGAGCGCATAGCCGTGGGAGACGGCGAGTATGAGGTGGATAACAATGGCATGCCGCTCGACACACTGTGGTACGGGCGCAACGGGCGCAAGGTGGACGACTGGCTGAAAGACGCTGACGACCCCTTCGTGATGGTGTACAACGACCGCCCGACGTACGACACCATCTATATGATGCGCGACATGAACGAGATAAGCGTGACGCTCCGTGAGCTGGACGACCCCACGACGATGGACATCAACGACTACTCCCTCTCAATACGCGACCATAACGCCCGCCTGCTCTGGGACAACAGCGTGGACGAGACGGACGCTGTAACCTACACTCCCTACGCCACTTGGAACGACGAGGACGCCGTCATCGCCACCGACGCTCAGGAATATTATCTGGAAGGCGTGGGCAAGATAGGACATGCGGACTTCATGGTCTCACGCCTTGTCTCGCACGACGACGTGGATGACGACGCAGTGCTCACGATAGTCAATCAGGTGACCGGCGAGACGGTTGCCTCTCTCAACCTGCCCAGCCTGCTCGCACGCACACGCAACTACGGGCTTATCGGTATGTACACGGCCCAGCAGTACCTCGACCGTGCCAACAACTTCACGCTTTCCATCTATATGAGAAACGGAGAGCTGACATACGTCCATATAATAGTGGACGTTCTCTCGTGGGATTACCGCTCGCAGATAGAGAACCTATAAGCTTTGCCGAACAACAATAAGCGAAACACCATGCCATCCGCATCGAGACTAAGACTCTTGGCACTCGCTTGCGCCGCTCTTATGGCGGTGGCGCTGACTGGTTGTGCGGACGGCTTGATGCACGACGAGTTCGACAACTGCCCCACGTCTGAGGCAATGGAGACGAGCTACATACAGCTTAGCTTCGGCATGGCGAAGGAGAGCCTTACCCGTGCGGGCGACCCGACTGGCGGCGAGGCGGGCGACGGCTATGAACACGGGCAGTCGTACGAGGACGAGGTAAGCTCTGTGGCTGTCTTCCTCTTCAAGGGATACTTGAACGACGCCTACCGCTCCCAGAAAGTGTCTATGGTCACGTTCTCGGCGGATGTGAATGATGATGACGGAAATCCTGAGATAGACGGCGGCACGACTTTGTCTTCCCAGAAAAGAGACGTAAGGTATACCACCGTCGTCAAGAAGGTTCGCTTGTACGAGGGTGGCTTGCACCACGCCCTTGTGGTGGCTAATCCCAGTGATGAGCTTGTTGAGTGGGCGCAGGATAAATTCGACAACAACAACCTAACCCTCGGCGACCTGCTTGACTACATTGAAGTGAATGTGTGGACCGAGGAGGATGGCGACTACTCCGACTTCGTCATGTCGTCGCACGACGATGTTGAGGTGGAGCTTTCGGGAAGATCTGAGGATGACCCCGCGA
>JAJPZF010000054.1 GCA_021204545.1 Prevotellaceae bacterium | reverse complement strand
CCAGGCTTCTGGCTCACGGCTGACGGCTATGTGAAAGCTTGGGGTGATGACACTTATTGGGGTGTGTCGACAGCCGTCACCTCGTCGGCTGATGCCCTTATCTTCCAATGCATACAGTATCCTCACCTCTCCGCAGATGGCGACACCTACAAGGGAACGTTCTACCTGATCAACCGCGAGACGGGCGACTACCTGACTGTCATACTCACCTACACTATAGGCGAGGTTACTAACTACGAAGAGGTGGGCGGCGAGAGCATCTATGTGCCGCTAAGCGAAGATGATAATTACGTGGACTTCGACATGGATGAGGTTCTCGACGCTCTTGGCGTGGACATCGACGAGCTGGCAGACAGCTACTGCCTCTGCGCCAAGAGCGGCAACACCTCCACCGCCATGCTCGACGCAGGCCTTTACTTCGACGCCGACGGCCTGTGCGTAGGCTCTAACGAAGACTACTCAGCCACTTTCTGGTTCGAGTCACGAACCGACGGATGGAAGCTCTTCACCACGGGCATTGACCTCGAGGAGGGCGAGACCATCACCACGACGTTCTACATACAGATAGACGGCATGCGCTGGACTGTGGACATCACCTTCATGAACACTAAGGACTACGAGACGGGCGTGAACACCGTGGCAGCCGACAAGGCAGGCAGCTCCGCCATCTACGACCTCTCTGGCCGTCAGGTAAGCAAGGCTCAGAAGGGCATATACGTGACAGACGGCAAGAAGTACATAGTGAAGTAAGCCTTAGCCTTGAGCTAAACAATAAGCCCCGCCCCGCAAGAACACGGCGGGGCTTTTTTTGCCTTGTCGCGCGAAATCACTAATTTTGCAGGGCTTAAACCTAAGACACGATGGCCAAGGCAGACCTTAACGAGCTGAAGATGCGCTACGGGATAGTGGGGCGTGACGAGAAGCTGGACCGTGTGCTGGACACCGCCCTTCAGGTGGCCCGCACGAACCTGTCGGTGCTGATAGAGGGAGAGAGCGGCGTGGGCAAGGAGGCTATCCCCCGCATCATACACGACTTCTCTCTCAGGAAGGGGAAGACTTATATAGCCATCAACTGCGGAAGCATACCGGAGGGGACGATAGACAGCGAGCTGTTCGGGCACACGAAGGGGTCGTTCACGGGGGCGATAGCCGACAGGGAAGGCTACTTCGGCGCGGCGAACGGCGGTACGCTGTTCCTCGACGAGGTGGGGGAACTGCCGCTGAGCACGCAGGTGCGCCTGCTGCGTGTGCTGGAGATGGGGGAGTACGTGCCGGTGGGCAGCAGCGTGCCGAAGAAGACTGACGTGCGCATAGTGGCTGCCACTAACGTGAACATGGACAGGGCTATAAGCGAGGGGCGTTTCCGCGAGGACTTGTACTACAGGCTATGCACCATAAGCATAAAGATGCCCGCCCTCCGCGAGCGCGGGACGGACGTGCTTCTGCTCTTCAAGAAGTTCGCCCTCGACGCCGCCCGCGAGTACCAGATGCCCGAGCCTCTGCGTCTGTCTGCTGAGGCGGAGCGGGTGGTGATGGCTTATAAGTGGCCCGGCAACATAAGGCAGCTGAAGAACCTCGTGGAGCAGATGAGCATATTGTGCGAGGAGAGGTTGGTCACCCCCGAGACGCTTGCCCAGTATTACGTCGTGCCCGGGGGAGAGGGCAGGGGATTGACGACGATGGACAGCCCCAGAGAGGGCGAGACTTTGAGGCAGACGTTGGAAATGATGAAGTTCGCCATAGCGAGCCTTAAGCAGGACGTGGAGATGCTGAAGGAGATGGTGGGCGTGTCGCCGAGGCGCGTTATGCCCAGGCTTGAGCCGCCCGTGCAGGAGACCCCGGTGGTGAGCGTGGAGCAGCCCCGCGAGGAGCCCCCCGCGCCCCGCAAGGGGGAAGACCTGCGCATAGACAAGATGGAGAAGGAGATGATAGCCAAGGCTCTGCGCAAGCACCGCTATCGCCGCAAGAACGCGGCGCAGGAACTGGGGCTGAGCGAGCGCACGCTCTACAGGAAGATTAAGGAGTATGGGCTGGATGAGTGAGGGGGGCAGAGGCAGATTGCGAGAAATAACCCCGAACGCTCGCGCAAGTTCGTTTGCACTCGCTTGCGCGAGCGTTCGCGCGCTCCGTTTGCTCATTTGGCGAGCCTCCGGCTCGCTGGCCCCGGCTACCATGTGCAGCCCCTTCGGGGCTAACCTTAACCGCCTCGATTATCGTCCCGAGGCAATCGGAGAGATGTCCCGGGGCGAGGCAATCCGTCGTACGGGGCGTTCCAATCGACGGCGGCATCATTTGCTCACGTCCGCGCTGTTTTTTTCTCTCGTCCGCCCGAGACGTTGCCCCACGCCTGCCATAGAAGACAATGAATAGAAGCAAGAACCTGGCCGCGGCGCTGTGCCTCTCGGCGGCCTGCCTGCTCGCCACGGCGTGCAAGGGCGGCTACTCGTTCACGGGGGCGAGCATAGACTACGAGAAAACGAAGACGATACAGATAGACAACTTCCCCATACGCTCGGCCTACGTGTGGACGCCCATGCAGAGCATCTTCCAGAACAAGCTCACCGACGTGTTCGCCCAGCAGACCAAGCTGCAGCAGGTACGCAAGGGCGGCGACCTTGTGCTGGCGGGCGAGATAACGGGCTTCGACCAGTACAACAAGGCTATCAGCAGCGAGGGCTACTCGAGCCAAGTGCAGCTGAAGATGACCGTGAACGTGCGCTTCACCAACAACGCCAACCACGAGGAGGACTTCGAGCGCCAGTTCTCCGCCACTTCGGAGTACGACTCCTCGCTTCAGCTGAGCAGCGTGCAGGAGGACCTCGTGACGGAGATGGTGAAGGACATCACCGACCAGATATTCAACGCCACGGTGGCAAACTGGTAAGAGAGTATGGCGAAGAAGATGCTTGCGGACTTCATGAGCGAGAGCCACCCTCTGGGCAAGGCAACGCTCGGCAACCTGCGCCTGCTCGTGGAGCGCTACCCCTACTACCACGCCGCGCGCCTGCTCTACGTGCGCGCGCTCTACCGCAATCACGACGAGGACTTCGACACGGAGCTGCACAAAGCCGCCATATACGTGCCCTCCAGGCGAGTGCTCTACAGCATAATAGAGGGCGAGAGGCTCAAGCCCGTCCTCGGGGCGAAGGCAGAGGAAAACACCGAGCTGGAGCCTGCTGACCGCACAGCCTCGCTCATCGACCAGTACCTCGAGGGAGCCACGGACGACAAGCCGCGCCGCAAGAGCAAGGTTGACGCCTCGGTGGACTACATAGAGTTCCTCAGGCAGAACGAGGCGGACAGCGAGGTGCTCGCCCCGCAGCAGGGGGAGACTGGCGGCATGGACGTGATAGGGGAGTTCCTGAGCAAGTCGGGGCGCATAGTGCTGCACGAGCGCAGCGACGAGGAGATGCTGAAGCCCGAACAGGCAGACGAGACGGGCGGAGAAGGCTCGGTGCTGACCGTGACGATGGCAAAGATATACATCAAGCAGCAGAAATACGGGCAGGCGCTGGAAATAATTAGCCGCCTTTCGTTGAAGTTCCCGAAAAAAAGCCGTTACTTCGCGGATCAGATCCGCTTCCTCGAGAAGCTGGTGCTTAACGACAGATACAAAAAAACGGAATAGAAGATGTACAGCGTACTTGTAATTCTTGTGGTCCTGGCCTCCATCCTCATGTGCCTCATCGTGCTTGTGCAGGAGTCGAAGGGGGGCGGTCTGGCAAGCGGCTTCGCCGACAACAACGCAATGCTCGGCGTGCGAAAGACCACCGACGTCATAGAGAAGACAACCTGGGGCCTCGCGGTGGCGATGGTGGTGCTCAGCGTCGCCAGCGTGGCCTTCCTTAACCTTGGCCCCTCGCAGGGCACGGTGATGGAGACCACACCCGAGGAGAACGCCATACCCGGCATGGAGACTGGCACACAGGGAGCGGAGCAGCCCGCAGAAGCGCCGCTGACAGGCGGGCAGCAGACACCTGCCCAGTAAAGACCCACGCCCCGTGCGCCCGCTCGTCGACGCCCACACCCACACGATAGCCAGCGGCCACGCCTTCAGCACTATACAGGAGATGGCCCGCGCCGCCGCCGCCAAGGGCCTTAGGCTGCTCGGCATCACCGAGCACGCCCCCTCGATACCCGGCACCTGCAACCCCATCTACTTCCGCAACCTCCACGTCGTGCCGCGCCTGATGTACGGCGTGCGCCTCCTGCTCGGGGCAGAGCTCAACATCCTCGACACGAGGGGTAGCCTCGACCTCGACGACGACTTCTGCCGCCGCTTCCTCGACATACGCATAGCGGGCATACACTACCAGTGCTGGAAGGGCGGCTCTCGTGAGGAGAACACTCAGGGCTTGATTGCCGTTATCCGCAATCCCCTTATACATATTATATCTCACCCTGGCGACGGGACAGCGGAGCTGCTCTTCGAGCCTATAGTGCTTGCGGCGAAGGAGGCGCACACGCTGCTGGAGATTAACGCCTCGAGCCTCGACCCGTTCCGGGGCAAGGAACAGGCTCTTTCGAATAATCTTGAGATATTGCGCTTATGTAAGCGCCATAGGGCGCCGCTCATCCTTGGCAGCGACGCCCACATATCCTTCCGCGTGGCCGACTACACCCACGCCCTGCCCCTGCTGCGGGAGACGGGCTTCCCCGATGAGCTCGTGGTGAACGACAAGCCGGACCTCTTCCTCAGCTACACGGGAATAGAGGGGATGGGCGACTGATGGCCAAGTGCCGATTGCGAGTGAAAACCCCGTCGCCCAATTGTGGCCAATCGAAGCAGCGTTGCGTCCCATAGGGCAGCAACGCAATAATAGCCCCAACGGGGCTGCACATACCTGCCACGCCTATAGCCTTTGGCCAATATGGGTTGTACCTCCCCATCGGAGAGGCTCGGCCGCGCTTAAATGTTTTATTAGCACACTTGTTGTTGTTCTGCTTTTGCTTTACTTTTGCGTTTGCTTTTAGTGTCACAATGCAAAATAACGACGGCGAAAGGAGATAGTTATGGAAAACGAGAAGAAAGACGAGAGAGCGAAGAGCAAACTGGAGAGATGGACTCCTGAGGAGAAGGCTGAGTTCAGAAAGCTGATGCCTGAGAAGCTGAACAAGCTGGGCGAGTGGTATTTCAGCAATGACCCAGACAAGGAGATGTTCATCATCGTGGACGAGGACGCTGTGCTGAGACGCTGCTGAGGGCGATGGACGCAAGGCTTTATCTCGACACCAACATGCTGGTGTTCATAATTAACGATGTCAAGAACCGTGTGGACAACCGCACGGGCAGGCTGATATTCGGGGGCGAGCATATACTGCTGACCTCCGCCGCCTGCGTGTACGAGGTGATGGGGCTGCTCCACATTGGCAAAGTGAGGCTGAACAGGAAGTGGAGTAGCGAGGCGAGCATAATGGATCACCTCAAGAGCCTCGACATAGAGGTGAAGCCGATAACGGAGGAGCATCTGAGGGCGGTGGAGACGCTGCCGTGGTTCGACGACCACAGAGACCCCTTCGACCGCCTTATCGTGGCGCAGGCGATAGCGGAGCATACCACGCTGGTAAGCTCGGACGGCAAGTTCTCGAGGTATGTCAGGTACGGGCTCGACTTGCACGAGAACACGTGGTGAGCCGATGGCGGACTGACGGGAATGGCTCGCAGTGTGTTCGTGGCAGATATGGGTTGTACCTTCGGCACTAATTATGCTAGCGCCTTGTTCCGGGGGTGTCGCCTTCGGCTCGACCCACGGCTACCATGTGAAGCCCCGTTGGGGCTTGCTACGCCAATGCGGTCTGATATAATAGAGAGTACCTACGGCATTCATATTAGTGTGCGCCTTGATCCGTGGGCTACAGCCCACGGCTATCATAGTGCAGCCCCTTCGGGGCTTGCCGCACTTGCAAGACAACATAAGACTAACCTAACATAAACATACGCTATGAAGCACTTACTCCTTTCCGCCTTGCTGCTCTCCTGCGGCAACCTGCTCGCGCAGAACAACTCCTGGACCGCCGACAACGGCAACGGCACGTACACCAACCCCCTCTTCTACGACGAGTTCTCCGACCCTGACATCCTCAGAGTGGGCGACGACTACTACCTCGCAGGCACTACGATGCACTGCGTCCCGGGGCTCGTCATACTGCACTCCCGCGACCTCGTCAACTGGGAGAACATCGCCTACTGCTTCGACCGCTTCGACTTCTCGGACGACGCCTTCTCCCTCCGTAACCACAAGGAAGTCTACGGCCAGGGCATCTGGGCGCCCTGCATACGCTACGCCAACGGGCAGTTCTACGTCTTCTCCAACGTCAACGGCAAGGGACTTCAGTGCTACACCAGCAAGGACATACACGGCCCTTGGCAGCATCACAACCTAACGGGCAAGATATACGACCTCAGCGTCCTCTTCGACGACGACGGCAAGATATACGCCATACATGGCTACGGCGAGGTGCACTGCACGGAGCTTAAGCCCGACATGAGCGGCCCCATCGACAGCACCGACCGCATCATCATCCCCGCAGGCAGCGCTGTGGGAGAGGGGCATCATATATATAAGGTAAACGGCATGTACTACCTTATATCAACCGACTACAAGCCCAACGGCCGCACCCTCTGCTCCCGCTCTGAGAGCATCTGGGGACCATACGAGACCTGCGTCATCACCGCCGACGAGACCTTCGGTTATCACGCCGCCCCTCTCACGCAGGTGAAGGGCAGGATAGTGCCCGACGGCTCGAAGATAGAGCTCGGACCGCTGGACAAGGACGCGACGGCTTGCAGCAACGCCCACCAGGGAGGCATCGTCGAGACGCAGGAGGGAGACTGGTACGCCCTCTTCATGATGGACTTCCATTCAATAGGCCGCACCGTCACGCTCGCACCCATCACGTGGAAGGACGGCTGGCCAATGCTCGGCCTCGAGGGCAACCTCGGCAGAGCGCCACGCACGTGGTTCAAGCCTAACATCCCCACGGCAAAGGACGAGCAGCCCCACGCTCCCTATGAGCGCAACGAGACCTTCGACGGCAAGCAGCTGGGGCGCGTGTGGCAGTGGAACCACAACCCCGACGACACTAAGTGGAAGCTCCGTGGGGGCAGGCTTCAACTGCAGAGCCTTCCCGCCGAGCAGCTCCTCTGGGCTCGCAACACCCTCACGCAGCGTGCCATCGGCCCACGGAGCGTCGTCACCGTTGAGCTTTATACGAACAGCCTCAAGGACGGCGACGTGGCGGGGCTTGGCAACATCAACCTCCCCTGCTCGTGGCTCGGCATCGTGTGCGACGAGG
>JAJPZF010000075.1 GCA_021204545.1 Prevotellaceae bacterium | reverse complement strand
CGCCCTCTCCGCAGAGGGCAGCCATACCTATGAACGAGCCTATCTCAATCATATCAGGCAGTATGGTGTGCGTCGCCCCGTGCAGGCTCTTCACCCCGACGATGGTGAGAAGGTTGCTTGCTATGCCCGATATGTTCGCCCCCATAGAGTTGAGCAGGTGGCAGAGCTGCTGCACGTAAGGCTCGCAGGCAGCATTGTATATTGTGGTGGTACCCTTGGCAAGGACGGCAGCCATCACTATGTTGGCAGTGCCGGTCACGGAGGCCTCGCCCAGAAGCATATAGCAGCCCTTCAGCGCCTTCGCCCTTATGTCGAATATGCCGCGCTCAGCGTCGTAACAGAAGCTTGCCCCAAGGCGGCTAAGGCCCTGAAAGTGAGTGTCAAGCCTGCGCCTGCCTATCTGGTCGCCACCGGGCTTGGCCACCATCGCCCTGCCGTATCTCGCCACGAGAGGGCCCAGGAACAGCACGCTGCCCCTTATGCTGCCGCACCGCCGGATGAAGTCGTCAGTCTGTAGGTAGTCCAGCCTCACCTCGTCCGCCTGGAAGGTCATGTCACCAGAGGCGTTCCGCCTCACTTTCACCCCGATGTCGGATAGCAGCTTTATCTGGTTCCTCACGTCGGAGATGTCGGGCAGGTTCTTTATCCTCACAGGCTCGTCGGTGAGCAGCGTGGCGCAAAGCACCTGCAGAGCCTCGTTCTTCGCACCCTGCGGCTTGATCTCCCCTCTTAGGGGTCGACCTCCCTCTATGACGAATGAAGGCATGCGTCGGCTCGGCTTACTTCTTTTTCTTCTTCAGCGGGTCGTAGGAGCGGGGCATGTCGCACACGGGGGCGAAGCGGAAGGTGTGCAGGTCAAGCTCCACCTCCCCGTTCGTGAAGTTGTACATATCCATAGCCACCTTCTCGTTGTCCATCGCGTCGCGGTTCCACACGAAGAGGCTCTGCTTCATTTGGTTGGCAACTCTCTCAGCCAACTTGTCCCTCTTAAGGCCTGGGGGCATCTGCCGGAGCATGTCCAGAGCCTCCTCGATGAGATGCCCGTAGTGCCTCTGCCCAATGTCGTGCCAGGGGTAGGGCAGCCGCTCGGGCTTCTGCGCCTCGTCTCCCAGCCTTGTCACCTCGTACGGGTAGTCAACGTCCAGCTGGTAGTCGCTCAGATAGGCCAGATGGTCCCATATCCTCTGCATAAAATCGGGCTGGTCCTTGTCGTCGGGGTTGATGTTAGCCATTATGCTCACCAGCGCCTCCGCCTCCCTCTGCCGCACGTCGCGGTCGGGCAGCGTGGCTATGTGCCTTGCCATCTCGTGCACGTATCTGCCGTACTCCGGCAGGCGCATCTTCTCTCTCTGTGTGTTGTACGTCATATATAGCTTTACTTATATCAGTCTCCTGGGCACCGTCGCCTGGAACTCCTTCAGGTAGAACGGCGCGCCGTATGCCACGTCCGCGGTCTCTCCCCCCATCAGCCTCCTCTCCGCAAGGGGCATCATATACTTGGCAAGCGGCTCTATGCCCTCGATGAACAGCGCGTTGGGGTGGCTCAGCAGCCCGCGGCACTTACCCGCCCCGTCGCCGAAGAAGCACACCTGCCTCTCGTTTAATATATCGCAGAAGGAACTCTCTCCCATCACCTCCGCCCGCGGCTCTTCCACAAGCCGGAGCGAGCGGTCGTACAGAGCCGTGTACACCTCCATCCGTCGCGCGTCTATCATCGGGGCAAGCAGAGCGTCCTCGCTTATCTCCTCATGGAAGAGCAGCACAGGCACGCACAGCAGCTCCAGCGTGGGCACTGCCACAAGGCTCACACCCCTGCCGTAAGCCACACCCTTCGCCAGCGAGAAGCCTATCCTAAGGCCAGTGTAGCTGCCAGGCCCCTCGCTCACAGCCACAGCGTCCAGCGGTATGGCGTGGCTCTCGGCGAAAGAGAGCGCGTCACGGGCAAACAACCCGCACTTCACGGAGTGCCAGTGCCCCTTGCGGTCTTCCTCGTGGAAGATGACCGCACCGTCCTGGCTCAGCGCGACCGAGCAGACGCTCTGGCTCGTCTCTATGTGCAGTATGCAGGGCATTGCAATAGCAAAGGTAGTGCAAACGAGTGCAATAAACAAACGAAAGTGCAGCTTTCAGCTTGTGTTTGCCGAGCGCAGCCTACTTTCGCCGCAAGGCCAAGGTAGTGCAAACGATTGAATAAGCCGCACTTATTCTTGCTTATTACTCTTACTTTCAATACCTTTGCCGACGTCAGAGGGGCAGAGCCCCCTGCTGGCATACCAAATTTTTGTTTTCATACTCCCGCCTGGTCCGTGATGGATAGGGCGGTTTTCTTTTTCGGAGCGGAAGAGGGGAAAGGCCGAGTTCCGCCACTCCGACAAGCCCTATGCGCATAAAGGTTGGCGGAGTGGCGGACTTCCCCCCCCCCTGTGGCTACCCTGATGACAGCCACAGGGAGACATATTAGTATACATACCTGATAATACTCTCATTGAATTGATATAAAATGAGAGATTCACAAGAACGTAAACAAACATATATATAGGATTGCGAAGTTCAGTTCAGCAGGGCAGCCCTCTCCCTTGTTCGCCCTGATTTGTGTCGGGAAGGCGGGGAGAACTGAGCGTTGGTGATTGAGAGAGTGACGATTGGGGCATTTGGTGCGAACGGGGGAACGGGCTATCCGAGGGCGGCGTGAGCTATTCGTGGCGAGCGATGACGACTTTCTGCCAGTCTCTACAGCAGGAGCACCGGCAGCTGCCCGATGTCCGTGATTGTCCAGGTGGGCAGGGCGGAGACTTGCTGCCCGTCTTGCCAGCCTTTGCCCTTGAGCCACACGGTCAGGCAGCCTGCCCGGCTCGCGGGCTCTATGTCGTTGCCGAGGCTGTCGCCCACGGCCACCGTCTCCTGCGCCTCGTAGCCGAGCGCCTCCACTCCGAGGCGGAATATGCGGGGGTCGGGCTTGCGCGCGCCCACGACAGCCGACTCTATGACGCTATGGAACAGCTCCAGCCCGAAGTCGCGCAGCACGCTCCGCAAGTTGCCGTAGAAGTTGCTGACAAGGGCGAGCGGGTAGCGATTGGCGAGCGTCTCCAGCACGGGGCGGCTCGCCTCTATGCCCTGGCGGGCGCGGGCGTAGCAGAAGAGGGCTATCCACTCCGCCGCGGCTTTGCGGCTCTCTTCACGCGCCTGCCAATAGCAGCGGGCCGCGAGGCAGGCTGTCTCGAGCTCCAGCTTCAGGCGCAGCAGGTCGAGGAAGGTGTGCCGGGGCTTGATGTAAGGATGGCGCGCAAGCTCCCTCTCGGCATAGACGTAGCACTCGAGGAACTGCTCCTTGCTGACTGGCACTCGCGCGTCCCTGTAGCCCGCCCACAGCACCTCGCTCCAGTGCAGGCCGCCGGTGTCGAGCGTGCCCCCGTAGTCGAAGATGACGCCCCTGGTCATAGCTCCTCGACGAGACGGCGGCACATACGCTCGTGCCTGCGTTTCATGTAGAAGTAAATGCAGCCGAGGTAGACTATCTCCACCGCGAAGAGCAGCCAGGGCAGGTTCAGCAGGCAGGCGGCGTAGAGCGCCAGGGCGCGCTGGTTGAACGTCAGGGCGTTGGTGCACCAGAGAATGGGGCGGCTCTGGCGGCAGAACTCTTGGCAGAAGCCCTGTGGGATGTCCTGCCCGTACTTCTCGCGGAGCCTCAGCAGCAGGCGCTGGGCCTGCGGCGTGGCCTTCTCCTGCTCGTGCACGTAGTTGACGTACAGGCCGAGGAAGAACTTCCAGATGTAGTTGCCCCTCCAAGGGGTCTGCCTGAAGAGCTCCCTCTGCTGGGGGAAGTTGTCCAAGGTGCCCTTAGCCCCCTTCTGGAAGAAGAGGTAGAGCGTCCTGTAGTAGTCGGCGAGGCGGCACTGGCGCGTGTGGCACACGAAGCCGTCGAACGCCCCCAGGGCGATGCCTGTCCAGCCCCAGTGCACGCTGGTCAGGGGTATGCACTCGTTCCACATCCTTAGCACCACCGCCCAGTATATGAAGATGTACCACACGTCGCCCGCGGCCCCGTCCAGTATGCGCCCAAGCTGTGTGGTCTTGCCCGTAGCTCGTGCCAGCTGTCCGTCGCAGCTGTCGAGGAAGTTGGCCCACATGAGCAGCAGCACTCCCGCGATGTTTATCAGCAGCCAGTGGCGGGGGCTCGTGGCGGGGCTGAAGAAGAAGCACACCCCCGCAGCCGCCCCCAGGGCCATTGACAGCAGGGTGACCGCGTTGGGGTGAACGCCCAGCCGCCTGAAGAGGAGCATCCAGCAGTAGCCCACGGGGCGTGTGAAGATGATGTCTATCCACTCCTCCGTGTCACGTGACTTAAGTGTAGACTTGATGTCAGGCATATCGTGTTAGTCTTTGGTCATGGCATTAGTCGCCCGCTCCACTATCGCCTCGGCTGCCTTCTCAAGGCAGCAGTAGAAGCTGGGCCAGTCGTTGAAGTCTATCAGGTTGAGCCTCCCCCCTTCGTCCACCACACAGTCTCCCCCGTATATCTGCACTCCCAGCGTCCTCGCAGCCTTGTCCGCCACAGTCTTGAGGGCATAGGGCGAGAAGTCGTAGCCCCTCACCTTGCCGTTGAGCCTCTCCAGCCCGAACTTGGAGTGGCTGCCGTCAGCGTAAAGCCAGTGGAAGAAGCTGGTTCCCTCCACGCCGTAGAACTTCACGAGGTCTCCCTCCACGTGTTCTTGCAGCAGCCACTCCTCTATGCCCCTCTCCCTCAGCATGGCTATGGCAGCCTTAAGCTCAGCCTCGCAGGTGACGTAAGCCGTGTCCGACTTCTCCTCCGGGCAGCCGCAGCCTCTCTTCACCCACAAGGGGAAGCGCACTGTGGGGCTTTCCTTAAGAGAGAAGGGTGGCTGGGGTATGCCTGCCTGCTCGAAGACTTGCGCCACGTGGGCTTTCCTTGAGCAAGCCAGTATGCCCTCCGTCGAGTTGAGGCAGGGCAGGGAGGCGCAGAACTGGCTGAGGGCTGTGATGTCGCGCGCCATCGAGAGCACAAGGTCGTAGCCCTCAAGTTCTACGCTCAGCATGTCGTCCTCCAGTATGATGTCCACAGTGATGCCCTTCTCTCGCAGCCCCTCCACGGCAGCCTGGAAGATGGCGGCGTCCAGTCCCGCCATGTTGACGGAATACCTCGAGCCCCGCATTATGCCCAGCACCCTCATAGTCCTCTCAGGAATGCCTCCGCCTTCTCGATGTCCGAGGCGTGGTCCACGTCCAAGATCTTGCTGAAGGGATAAGCCACGAGGCGCAGCCCGTCCTCTATGAGCTGCCTCTGGAAGTTGCGCATACGAGCCTTTCCCGCCTCTATGCAGCGGCGGAGCGTGGGGAAAGCCTTGTGGCTGAGGCAGTAGATGCCCCCAGACACGAAGCGGCAACCTTCCTTTTGGTCGTGAAAGCCTGTGATATTGAGCTTGTCGTCCGTAGAGATATAGAGGGGCTTCTCGTCGTCCACGAAGTCCGTAACAGCCATCATCCCGTCCTCGTCGCTCTGCTCGAAGCGGCTGATGAACTCGCGGAACTCCTCCTCGAGGAAGATGGTGTCAACGGTGGTGAGGCAGAACCTCCCCTCCCCCAGCAAGGGCATCAGCTCGAAGAAGCTGTGCATACTGCTTGGCGTGGTTTTAACCTTAAGGCACACCAAGGGGTTCTTCTTGCAGACCTCGCTGAGATGCTCAAGGGTCTCCTTGTGCAGACCGTTAATGATGATGTCTATCTCGCTCGCGCCGCACTCTGTGAACACCCTTATGAGGCGGTCTATCATCGCCTCTCCGCAGAGCCTGACCAGGGGCTTGGGCAGCGGCACTCCCTCCTCTGCCAGTCTTTTTCCCTCGCCCGCGGCGAGAATGCCGTACTTCATAGCTATGTTTTTCGTTTGCGCAGTGTGTCTTCAGAACGTGACGCGGAACATTATCCTTATGCCCCAGCGCTGCGTGCCTGGGTAGATGTAGTTGATGCGGTGGACGTACTCCACGTGGAATATCTTCAGGATGTTGTGTATGCCGAAGATGAGCTCCACGTAGGGCTTCTTCTTGTCCATGAGGTGGGAGAGGTAGGAGAACGAGCCGTCGCTCCTGAAGCTGCCGGGGAAGAAGAAGAGCCTCCCGGAGCCTTGGTTCTGCTCGAGGAAGGGGTTGTTCTTGTCGGTCAGCGTGCCCCAGAGCATGTTCACGCCGATGTACTCCCGCCACTTGAGCTTCTTTATGCCGGGTATGCGGTTGAAGAGCTTGCCGTTCATGTCCCACGAGAGCATGAGGGAGGCGTAGCGGTCGTTGAGGAACTCCATGTTGTCGATGAGGTTGAACGTGTAGTCCTCCATGATGTAGCTGAGGTTGGCGGCTGGCATGCAGAGGAAGGGGAATGGCACCTGGTTCCACTCTATGCCGCCCTTCGCCATGCAGTCTATCTTGCCCCAGGAGTTCATCCAGAAGCGCTTGTAGAAGGTGAGCTCCGTGAAGTTGTAGGAGTGGTTGGAGCCTGAGGCTCTCCACAGGCCCGTGGTGTGGCTCAGGCCCATGATGGGCGAGTCGTAGTTGGTGGGCAGCCTTCTTTGCTTGGTGTTGATGTACGTCGCCCCAGGCTGGAACTTGAGGGAGAAGGTGGCCTCCTCGAAGGTGAGCCGCTTTATCAGCCCGTTCTCCAGGGTGGGGGCCCACTCGCCGCTGGGGTTGAGCTCGCCGTTCGAGAGGGGCTGGTAGAAGAGGTGTCCCGCCCCCTCCTGCCACTCCCTGCGGAGCTGCACGCTGAAGCGCAGGCCGTTCTCCACCTCCCAGTCGTAGAGCAGGTTGTAGCGCTCGAAGTAGGCCATGTGCCTCACCGGTGTCCACTTAAGGGCGACGAAGAGGTTGTCGGCGTCGGTGGGCACGAACTTGTCGCTGGGCGACTGCACGTCGTTCTGGTAGGAGAGGGTGAGGTTGCGGACGGGGTACTCGCGCGGCAGGTAGTCCTTCTTGTTGAAGCTGTAGGTTGCCTCCGCCAGTCCCTTCCAGCGCTCGTCGCCGAAGCCGTACTTGGCGTAGCCCTTGAGGAAGAAGTGCTTGGAGAGGTTGGCTGTTGTCTGCGCGCTCACCCTCAGGCGCAGCCCCTCCACGAAGTTGCTGCCTATGAAGGTGTTCACCGGCCCTATGTCCACCTTGCTGGGGTGCTTGGGGTCGATGCTTGTCTCAACGAAGTTCTCTATGAACGCCTTCGCCACCCAGAGGATGTACTTGAAGCCCTTTATCTCCTGCAGGTGCTTAAGGAAGAGGTCCATCTGGCTCTCCCCTTGGCTGAGGGGGACGGGGCGGTTGTCCTCCCAGAAGTTCTCGTCTCGCATCTGCGCCGAGCTCTCCATTCGCTTCGTGCCCTTGAACTTGAAGGTGCGGTCGGGGATGACGGAGAAGTCGAAGTCGCTGTACTTTGCCACCCGCTCCA
>JAJPZF010000165.1 GCA_021204545.1 Prevotellaceae bacterium | reverse complement strand
ACTACTGCGCACACCACGTCCGTATCTGGAATAAGCGCTTTCTGACCAATGTGCTCCTTCCCTATAACACAGCGAGACCCTTCCTCGGCAAGACAGCGGCCAGGCAATTACGGACGAACAAGGTATTCGCAGTGCTGTGCTGCCTGAAGTACATATCTGACTTGATAAGCCCGGGAAGCCACATACGGGAACACCTGATTGAGCTTATCAATGGAGGCGGTCGTCTGCTTAACATGAAGGATATGGGATTTCCACCCGACTGGCGAACCTTGGACGTGTGGAAAGAAAGAAAATAATCAGCCGGATATATCGGATGTAAGCCCGAGAGCCATAGGCACAACCCATGTTCGCCACAAACGAACCTTTAAGGGGTTCGCTATATCAGACAACGCTTTTGGAAAGGCGACAATTCATGCGAAAAACACTTCTGGAAAAGCGAAATTTTGGGCAAAAAGCACTTTTGGAAAAGTGTTTCTCTCTCGAGCATGAGTGGAGGATGAGAGATGCTTCCTCACTCTAACATTATGCTGCGAAAACATTATGTTCTCGCGGCATAATTCCCTTGAACGGATGATTAGCTTACTGCTCTGCCGTGGTTGGCTCGACGACGAAGAGCTTGTCGTTGCGTCGCACCTTCTGGGGGAGGGGGAGGCTCACGTGCCAACCTTGCTTTGCCTCGCTGACGGGACGGAGGTCGTAGCGCAGCTCTTCCACTGTGGTGCGGAGCATACCCGTGGTCGGTCCCGTGATGATTATCTGGTCGCCAAGCCGCAGCTCGCAGGCTTCTATCTTGAACTCCGCCACGCCAATCTTATTGAAGTAGCGCACCGCCTTGCCGCAGTACACCTTCCGCTCCTCTGCCGCACTGCCGTGCCGCCTTGCCCATTCGCCGAGGGGCTGACCGAGGTAGTAGCCGTCCCAGAATCCGCGGTTGAACACCTTCTGCAGGCGAGCGTCCCACTCGTCCTTCCTCTCCTCGGTGAAGCTGCCTTCCGTGACGCTTCCGATGGCTTCCTTGTAGCAGCGCACAACGGTGTCCACATAGTCGGCCCCGCGAGCCCTGCCCTCTATCTTGAACACCCGCGCGCCCGCCCGCATCATTTGGTCGATGAAGCGTATGGTCTTCAAGTCCTTGGGCGACATTATGTATTCGTTGTCGATGTCCAGCTCCGTGCCTGTCTCCTTGTCCCTCACCGTGTACGCCCTGCGGCAGACTTGCAGGCACTCGCCGCGGTTGGCGGAGCTGCCCATCGTGCCAAGCGAGAGATAGCACTTTCCGCTTATGGCCATGCAGAGCGCCCCGTGGCAGAACATCTCAATGCGCACGGGCTCGCCCCCCGGGCCGCAGATATGTTCCCGCTCAATCTGTCGGTGTATATCGGCAACCTGAGGGAGGCTCAGTTCGCGGGCAAGCACCACCACGTCGGCGAACTGCGCGTAGAAGCGCAGAGCCTCTATGTTGGAGATATTGAGCTGAGTGCTAAGGTGAACCTCAAGCCCTATGCTGTTCGCATAGGTCATCGCCGCAACGTCGGACGCTATGACGGCGGATATTCGCGCCTCCTTCGCGGCGTCGAGTATCTTGCGCATAAGTGAGAGGTCGCCGTCGTAGATGACCGTGTTGAGCGTGAGGTAGCTCTTCACCCCGAATACTCTACACTTGCGGGCGATGTCCTTAAGGTCGGTGATGGAGAAGTGGCTGGCGGAGTGAGCTCTCATGTTAAGGCGCTCTATGCCGAAATACACACTGTCCGCTCCCGCCCTTAATGCGGCCGCCAGCGACTCGGGCGAGCCTGCGGGAGCCATTACTTCAAAGTCTTTAATGCTTGGCATTCATCCGTCAAATTGCAGGAATGGGGAGAAAGCTCTCGCTTTTGGCCGATTGACGTTCGCCATTAATAGCCCCGAAGGGGCATAACAAGCGTAGCCAGGGGTTGAGCGAAGCGGAACCCCCGGCTAAGGCGTTAGCCTTGTTAGTGCCGAAGGTACTGCGCATACCTGCCTCGTCCATTATTTGTGGCGAATATGGGTTGTACCTTCGGCACAATATTGGTCGTGCCGACCAACCGGGGGTATCGCTACGCTCAACCCCCGGCTACTCTTATGCAACCCAACCGTGGGTTGCAACCCACGGCTATCCATCTTCAACCCCTCCGGGGTTGTAGAGGCATCTTTCTTCCACATATATGTAAGGCACGTGTTATTCGTCGGCGAGGGTGAAGTCGAGCTGCTTTTTCTCGAGGTTAGCCCTTGCCACACGGATGCGAAGGGGGTCGCCGAGGGAATAGCGGTGATGCTTGCGCCTGCCCCATAGGCAGTAGTTCTTCTCGTCGAACTCGTAGTAGTCGTCGCTCAGGTCGCGCAAGGGTATCATCCCCTCGCACTTGTTCTCGTCGATCTCCACGTAAAGCCCGTACTCCGTCACGCCCGATATCGTGCCGTCGTACACCTCGCCGAGGCGTTTCTGCATAAACTCCACCTGCTTGTACTTGATGCTCGCCCTCTCAGCCTGCGCCGCCAGCTGCTCCATCTTGCTGCTGTGGTCGCACAGCTCCTCGTACTTCTCCTTGCTCGCGCTTCGTCCGCCTTGGGCGTAACGGGTGAGAAGTCGGTGAACCATCATGTCGGGGTAGCGGCGGATGGGCGAGGTGAAGTGCGTGTAGTAGTCGAAGGCAAGCCCGAAGTGACCGATATTGGTGGTGCTGTACACGGCTTTCATCATGGAGCGCAGCGTGATGGTCTCCACCACGTTCTGCTCTGCTTTGTTCTTCACGTCGGCGAGCAGCTTGTTCAGGTTGCGGCTCACATCCTCCTTGTTGCCTGTCACACGCACACGATGCCCGAATTTCGTGACGAAGTCAGCCAGAGCCATCAGCTTGTCGGGGTCGGGCTGGTCGTGTATGCGGTAGACCATCGTCTTCACTTTCTTGCTCTTGGGCACCTTGCCTATGCTCTCCGCCACTGTTCGGTTGGCAAGCAGCATGAACTCCTCCACAAGCTTGTTGGCGTCCTTCGCCACCTTGAAGTAGACGCTCAGCGGCACGCCCTTCTCGTCTATCTCGAAGCGTGTCTCGAAGCGGTCGAAGTTCACAGCCCCGTTCTGGAAGCGACGCGCCCTGAGCTCCTTAGCCATACGGTTGAGCGTTATAAGTTCCTCGGCGAAGTTCTCGGCAGGGGCGTAGGCTGGGTTTTCCGGCTCGCAGTGGTCGCCCGGCATATTAAGGTCAGCCTCGCTCGCCTCGCCGTGCGCCTCGAGCACCTGCTGAACCTCCTCATAGATGAAACGACGGTTGCTCCTTGTCACGGTGCGGGCTATGTGCCAGTCCTTAACCTCAGCCTTGGCGTTGAGCAGGAAGATGACGCTGTAGGTGAGCTTATCCTCGTCGGGTCGCAGGGAACAAATCTTGTTGCAAAGCCTCTCGGGAAGCATAGGCACGGTGCGGTCCACGAGATAGACGCTCGTGGCGCGGTTAAGTGCCTCCTTGTCTATCACACTGCCCTCCTGCACGTAATACGTAACGTCGGCTATATGCACTCCCACCTCCCAAAGGCTGGCGTTAATCTTGCGGATGGAGATGGCGTCGTCGAAGTCCTTGGCGTCCCTGGGGTCGATGGTGAATGTCGTGACGTCTCGCATGTCCTCCCTTCGCCTTATCTCGCTCTCGGGTATCTCCTCGGGTATCTGGTTTGCGGCTTCCTCCACGTGCTTCGGGTAGCTGTATGGCAGTCCGTACTCGGCGAGTATGGCGTTCATCTCCGTGTTGTTGTCGCCGCTCTGCCCAAGCACTGCTATAACCTTTCCCACGGGGTTCTTTGCGTTCTCTGGCCACTCCACTATCTTGACGACCACCTTGTCGCCGTTCTTCGCCCCTCCCAGCCTGTGGCGAGGGATAAGTATGTCGTTGGCGAGCGTGCGGTCTTCGGTAAGCAGGAAGCTTATCTCCCTGTTGACTTGCAGCGTGCCCACGAACGATCGGTCAGCCCGCTCCAGTATGTCGGTGACTTGTGCCTCACGTATATGGTTGCGCCTGCGGGCGAGCATCGTCACCCTCACGCGGTCACCGTCCATGGCGTGCATTGAGTTGCGCTCCGCCACGAGTATGGACTTGCCCCCGCTGTCGGGCTTGAATGTGTTCTTGCCGTTTGCTTTGCGGTGGAACAAGCCCTCGGCCGTCTGGTTCTCTGTCTTGAGGCGATAGGTGTACTTGGGCTTCTCGGTGATGACATCGTCGAGAATCAAGTCCTTCAGGATGTCCATGCACAGCATACGGGCGGGGTGAGTGTCAAGCCCCAGCTCACGGAACACGCTCTTCAGCTCGAAGCTCTTTCCCTCGTTCCTCCCGAAGAGCGCCTCTATCTTCTCGGTCAATGACTTGCGGGTGAGATACTTTCCGCCTTTCTTCTTCTTTCCCATAGCGTAAGGTTTCTGTTGGTTTGCCGCAAAGATAGCCATAAATGCCTTACCTTTGCCCAAGACACTAACAAAACAACACAATGACCATCTTAGTGACTGGGGCAAGTGGCTTCATCGGGAGCTTCATTTGCGAGGAGGGACTGCGCCGCGGTCTCGATGTATGGGCTGGTATGCGCTGGAGCAGCAGCAAGCAATACTTAACACAAAGGGAACTCCGTTTCGCGACGCTCGACCTCGGCAACCCAGAGACGCTGCGCTCTCAGCTGCGGGACTGCAAGCGGAGGCTCGGAGGCAAGGGCTGGGACTACGTGGTGCACGCCGCGGGGGCTACGAAGAGCCGCTCACGGCAAGGCTTCTTCCGCACGAACACCGAGGGCACTCGCAACCTCGTTGAGGCGCTGTTTGCCGAGGGAATGAAGCCGAAGAGGTTCGTCTTCCTGAGCTCGCTCAGCGTGTTCGGGGCGGTGAGGGAAAAGGCTGAGAAGGGAGCTTACAGCCCTATCCTCGACACCGACACGCTCCGCCCTAACACCGCCTACGGGCAGAGCAAGCTCGCCGCAGAGCAATACCTTCAGACCGTCACTGACCGCCTGCCTTGGGTTATCCTCAGGCCAACGGGCGTGTACGGTCCGAGGGAGAAGGACTACTACCTGATGGCCAGGAGCATCAAGCGTCACGTTGATTTCGCCGTCGGCTTCAAGCGTCAGGAGATAACGTTCGTCTATGTGCGTGACGTTGTTCAGGCGGTGTTTCTTTCTCTCGAGAGCGAAAAGGCTGTGGGCAAGGCATACTTTCTTAGCGACGGGGAGGTGTACGACAGCCGATGTTTCAGCGACCTCTTGCAGAAGGAGATGGGAGGCAAATGGGTGCTGCGCGTCAAGGCTCCGCTATGCTTCCTGTGGCTCGTCTGTGCTTGCAGCCAGCTCGTTAACCGATGGCTTCGCCGCCCCTCGACGCTCAACCTCGACAAGTTCCACATCCTTGCCCAGCGCAACTGGCGGTGCGACATCACGCCCGCATGCCAGGACCTTGGTTACCAGCCCCGTTACCCTCTGCCCGAAGGCACCCGCGAGACCGTGCGCTGGTATCTCCACGAGGGCTGGCTCTAAGGCTTAGCGGCGGTCTTGGAAGAAGCTTTGCATCAGTGCCTTGCAGTCCTCTTCGAGGACGCCTTTGGTAAGCTCTGTGCGTGGGTGAAGGGCGTTTGGGGCTATGCTGAGGAAGCCCCGCTTCGTGTCTCGAGTGCCGAAGACTATTCGCTTTATCTGGCTCCAGCCCAATGCTGCGGCGCACATCAGGCAAGGCTCTACGGTGACGTAGAGCGTGCAGTCCGTTAGGTACTTGCCGCCGAGATGCTCCGAGGCGGCTGTTATAGCCTGCATCTCGGCGTGTGCGGTAACGTCGTTAAGGCGTTCGGTAAGGTTATGGCAACGGGCTATCACCTCCCCTCGGCACACGACTATAGCCCCCACAGGCACCTCGCCCTCTCGGTAGGCAGCCCTCGCCTCGTACAGCGCAAGGCGCATAAAACGCTCGTCCTCCGCCCTTCTGTCTTCGCTTTCCTTGTTCATCGCCTCGCAAAGTTAGCTCATTTTCCCTACCTTTGCCGCCGAAAGCTAACACTCTGACACCCATGGCTTGGCACAACGTCTTAGGGAAGGCAGGCGAGCAGCAGGCGGCCGACTATCTCGCAGCTCAGGGCTACACCATACTCGAGCGCAACTGGAGAGCTCCTTATTCCCGTAACGAGCTGGACATCGTCGCACTGAAGGACGACTGCCTCGTGGTGGTGGAGGTGAAGACCCGCAGCAATACCGACTTCGGCCTGCCCTTCGAGGCAGTGGACAGGCGCAAGATGAGCTCCCTCGCCGCAGCCGCCAACGCCTATGTCTGCCTTAAGGCGATAGACCTGCCAGTGCGCTTCGATGTTGTCGGCATACTCGACGGCATGGTGCAGCACGTAGAGAACGCCTTCCTTCCTCCCTCCCAGTGACACGCTGCCCCATGCCTTCGCCTTCCCTTAAGAGCAGGAGCGGCTTGCGCCTTATATGCCTCGAGGAGACCGCCTCGACCAACGACTATCTGCGCCTTCACGCCAAAGAGCTGCAAGACCCTGTCACCCTCGCCCTTGCCGAGCATCAGACGAAGGGCAGGGGAGCGACAGGGGCGTGGCTGTCGGAGCGGGGGGCGAACCTGCTCTTCAGCCTGCTCACCCACCCCGCCACGCTCGAGGCTAAGGACATCTTCCTCCTAAGCCAGATGGCTTGCCTCGCCGTGTGCCGCGGGCTTGAGACGCTATGCGCGGGCAAGGGCTTCAGCATCAAGTGGCCCAACGACGTGTACTGGGGCGAGGGCAAGCTTGCGGGCATACTGATAGAGAACGAGCTGACGGGCAAGCGTGTGGCAGACTGCGTCACGGGCATCGGCGTGAACGTGAACCAGACGAGCTTCAGCACGGAGCTGCCCAACCCCACTTCGCTCGCCGTCATAGAGGGCAGGCAGCTCGACCGCGCGCTCGTGCTTGAGGCAATAGTAGAGCAGTACAGCAGCCTATACAAAGCCCTGTGCCAAGGGGACTGCGAGGGCATACGTGAGGGCTACCTCAAGAGGCTCTTCCGTAAGGGGGAGAGGCACGGCTACAAGGACGGCGAGGGAGAGTTCAGGGCTACGCTCGAGACCGTCGAGCCATCGGGGCATATCGTCCTCATAGACGACGAGGGGCGGAGGAGGCGATACGCTTTCAAGGAAGTGCAACACATCATCTAAACCAATAACGAACACTATGGCTAAGTACAGACGTATCCTGCTCAAGCTCTCGGGCGAGAGCCTGGCAGGCGAGAGCAAGCAAGGCATCAGCGTGGAGCGGCTTGGGCAGTACGCCCGGCAGATTAAGGACGCCTCGGAGGAGGGCGTGGAGATAGGCGTCGTCATCGGCGGCGGCAACATATTCAGGGGGCTGCAAGGCGCAGGCAAGGGCTTCGACCGCGTCAAGGGCGCCCAGATGGGCATGCTCGCCACGGTCATCAACTCGCTCGC